>JBJMEE010000047.1:0-3867 GCA_045809585.1 Nitrososphaera sp.
TACCTCAGGCGCTATAAACCAAAGCTGGTAGTAGTTGCCTCAAACACTCCCTCTGTACAGGTACTCGACGAGGTAAGAAAGAGGATAACTGACATCGCGGTAATTGGAGTCAGGCCACCTCTCAAAGAGGCTGCCAGACTCACAAAGAAAAAGCATATTGGAATTATGGCCACTGAAGGCATGATAAGGAGCAGAGAGTTTGAGAACCAGATTCGCAGGGAAGTACCCCAACATATCTTGGTGACCAAATTCAATGCCTCACCCATAATTGATCTGATAGAGCAAGGGGTGCATCTGGAGAATGAGCGACGCACTTTTGATGTGATATCTCGCGTTCTGGGCGATAGCGTGGACAAAAAGATTGACGTCATTACTCTCTCAAGCACCCACCTGCCGTTTGTAAAACGATATCTCAATTCGCTCTTGCCGGCCGCTAGGTTCATTGACCCGGCTCAGATAGTAGCCAGGGATGTAAGGAAGTTCCTTGCGTTTTATCGAATGATGAAAAAGAGCGGCAGGAGTAATCTTCGGATCTTAGTCTCTGACGGCAAGCGGGAATTCGAGAAATCAATACGTGCAATGGGAGTACGAGAGCCGGTTGAAGAAGTGTTCCTTACATTTTAATTCAAAATCAGTAACACAGTCTAAATATACGCAAACAGGATAATCAATGCATTAAAAGGCAGGCAACTAAGAGCAAAATGGTATTTCAAACAGATATCGATAGAGGAGGCAGGGCACTGATGGATACCTTTCTCCAGCTCAGCGGCATATACACGTTTTATGAAAGACATTTAGAGTTGGAAATTATCAAGTATCCGCTGCCAAACCACATTGCAATTGTGCTTGATGGTAACAGGAGGTGGGCCAATATGCATCTGCTTGATACTAGTTGGGGGCACAACCACGGCGCGGACAAGGCAGAGGAACTATTGAATTGGATACATGATGTAGGCATCAAGATCACCACGCTGTATGTACTCTCAACTGAAAACCTCGAGCGTAAGGATGAAGAACTTGAAAACATCTACAGACTTCTTGAAAAGAAGCTGGAAAAGCTCTACAATGACGAGCGGGTGCACAAACGCAGGATGAAAATAAAGGCTATAGGCGACGCTAAGCTACTCCCATATAATTTGCAGCAGATATTGACAAAGCTGGAAGAGTCGACTGCCGAGTATGATTCGATGTTTCTTAACATCGCGATAGCATATGGTGGTCAGAAGGAACTCATCGAGGCCATCAGAAAGATAGCTCAAATGGCCAAGCAGGGCCAGATAAAAGTTGACGAAATTGATGAAAAGACCATTGAATCATGCCTCTATACGTCACACTTACCGCAACCATCACCTGATCTTATCCTGAGGACATCTGGCGAAAAGAGGCTGAGCGGATTCTTGATATGGCAGAGCGCCTACAGCGAGCTGATGTTCATGGATGTGTTCTGGCCAGAGTTTCGCAAGATCGACCTCATGCGAGCCATTAGGACATACCAACATAGAGTGCGCAGACATGGTAGATAATACCATACTAACATACTAACACAGCATCAAGTTGGTGTGTTTTTTAAACCACCAGAAGCTAGGGAAAAATTGTTATTCGACTTCTTCAACTTGCCAGTTGTCGTTAACATAGAGACCAATGATTTTTGCAGGGAGTTTCCATAAAGATATCTCTTGCAGAGCCTTTCTGATTTGAACATAGTGATGGCTCTTGTCTCCAGGGTTGCCTGCGCAGTCATAATGTCCAACTACTGCTATGATCCGGGAGTTGTGTTTCTCAACAGATATGGATGCTGAATGTTTTGCAAGTGATGCTTCCACAAGGCGCATTTCATTTGAGAAAATTCCATTGGCACCAGGGAAAGTTATCATGTCTACTATGTCTACGGCATAGTTTTGCTTGATATAATCTATTACAGGCTGTTGAGTCCTCCCATCAATGCAATTTATAGCAGTTCCAAATTTGTATTGCTCTTTCATTGATGATTAATTACTAGAGGGTTTTCTTGTGTGGTATGACATATTATTCAATAATAATATTAGATAATATTATACCTTATATCGTGGTGGCTCTCATGAAACTTGTAGACGAAAATACAATGACGTTTAATAGTAGTAGGAGAATCGCAGGAAGAAGCAAAGAAGAAGTAATAACAGGAGCAGAGCACTAGAAGACCCAAACTTTGACCGCAAGCTTGACCTTATTACTGAAGGCTGCAGACCTTTGTAAAGGAGCACCTGCTAACCAAGATTTCAAGAGGGAGCTGCATAACCATAATCAATTATATCCTAGCATCGCATTGTCAATGCAGTAGTTCTTCACTTGCATCTGGTCTAACAACAAGCTATAATCGTCCAAATTGTCCATAGCATCTATCCTTGTTGTCGTAAAGGTTTTGGCTTTAACAGGATCAAGACATAGTAGATCACTGGCTTCTTGTCCTCAAAGGTATATTGCTATCTGTCGCTGCAGAGTCATTCCAAGCCATCTAGTTCTGCAAACAACTTCTCAGATTCACGAATATCTTTGCTATTCTTCAACATAGCCTTCTTTTCATTGATGATAGATTCAACTTTCTCCATATCATCAACAGATCTAATAGCTTCTGCTTGGACTTGAAAAAATGTTTCGTTCACTTCAGGTTTGTTCTCTGGGTTAATCTGCTCTTTTAGAAAAGATATCCTTTCGTCAATTATTTGCTGTAGAGTTACTATTACCATATATTTTATATCTCTAGTGAAGGCAAGCTGAAGATGGATGGTTATAACTTGGTTAGCATCTTAATGGGAGGGAATATTTATGAAACATGCATCTATCCAAGATTGTCGTGCTATCTCTAACTGTGGATGATTCCTGGTCTTTTGAAGAGCTTACACCAAGCCAGACGTCCTATATCAGTCATAGTTATCATAGGTATCCTGCCAAATTCATTCCACAGCTCGCTGCCAGGGTTATTTTAGAAAACAGTCTCCCTGGCGACCTCGTATGTGATCCATTTATGGGCTCGGCAACAACACTCGTTGAAACCATAGTCCATGACAGGAAAGCTTACGGCACTGATATCAATCCAGTTGCTTCACTCATAGCCAGAGCAAAGACTACGCCTATAGCGCCTCTACTTCTAAACAAAGAAGTGGAAGAAATACTGAGGGATCTACACTTTGTAATTGAAACAGATCAGAAGCAAACGTGCCTTATAGACTATCGAGGGAAGTGTTTTGAAATTAAAACACAGGATCACCAACGCATAAATTACTGGTTTCCCGAGAAACAAAAACACGATCTAGCTATCATACTTTCAAGGATTAATGCAGTTGAAGATCCAAGAATAAGGGATTTTTTACTATGCGGCTTTTCTAACATTTTAAAACTTTGTTCTAGGTGGCTGATGAAATCAGTAAAGCCTACTATTGACAAAGACAAAATGATTGCTGATGCGTATAAAACCTTCGCTATACAAGTGCGACGCATGATGAAGAAGAATGAAGAGTTTTTTATGCTTGTTGGACATAAGCAAATCGAATGTATTGTAGACAATGTAGATGCACGCAGAATGAATTTAAAAAACAATTCTGTTACACTGATAATTACAAGCCCGCCATATGCCACATCTTATGAATATGCTGATCTGCACCAACTCAGCACACTATGGCTAGAGTATGCTAGAAACTTACCTGAATTTAGAAAGGGATTCATTGGTTCTATTCAGAAAGAAAATGGGCCAAGAGAGATCTACAGTAGACTTGGGAAAGAGACGGTAGAAAAACTACACAGAATTAACAAGAGAGAAGCCAATGGTGTCGCTCAGTAATTTTATGAAATGCAAGAATGCTTCGAAGAAATGCAACGTGTTTTGAAGGAAGT
>JBJMEE010000048.1:0-5808 GCA_045809585.1 Nitrososphaera sp.
CTATGACATTAATTGCGCCAGACTTGACTGATTGATAGATCGCGTTTTCAACAGCCTCATCATCTTCCTCACTCAGCTCGCCTAAATATGTGCCCATTCCTATGCTTGACAGATAAAGACTGTCAAAGGACCTAAAGTGACTTCTCGGTCTTCCCTGTGAGATGGCATACTCTATGAATTTCTTTGTGCCTTCAGCTGTCCCATGGCCCTCCAGCGATTGGTAAGATGACGGTGATGACGATGATGATGACGACAATGTTTCATATACTACAGCATGCAAAATAATAATGAATCGATTTTTTACTCTCTAGAGGATATAGGTTTGCTTACCTTTTGTCTAGATATTTCCATAACAGAAGGTGTTGTTAAAGCAACTACGTAACAGAACTACAAGAATGTATCTCTCACCTATAGAATAAAGCTCAAAGCCAGCAAAAAGCCGGTAATCCTAGAATACGTTACAGCTGAAGCCATCGCAGGGACTACCCTTTCGGTACTTTCCGGTTCCTTCCTCAATTGCAAGATTGATTTTATAGCAAGCGGTATCGATGCAAAACTAATTAGGGAATAGACCTTGGTGAAGCCAAGAAAAATACCTGAGGCAATCATTGCATATGCAGCAATAATAAATATGGGAAACACTGAGGAAGCAGTTTTTCTGCCGAGTATTATTACCAAGGTACGACGGCCTTTTGACATATCTGCATCATAGTCCGGAAATGAATTGATAAAGAGCACTGTTGAGGATAGGATGCCGACTATTGCTCCGACATATAGAGCAGAAGGCTCTAATATTGCATTTTGGACGTAAAGTGTTCCAAGCACAATCATTGCCCCCTTGATAGCAACAAAGAGCTCACCTAAACCCGCATTTACAATTGTTGTTGAATAAAAGTAGATGGCAACGACTGCAAAGCTAAGTATTATTGCTATCGTTATCCCACGTATTGCGACAAAGTATGCTCCTATGGACGCACCAAGGATCAGAAATATTATGCCAGCTACGTACACTGCACGAGGTGTCAGTAGGTTTTCAGGTAGAACTCCTGTCCCACCGCTGAACTTTGTCCTTTTCGTTGCACTATCGATGCCTCGCTTATAATCCCAGTAGTCATTGAGAAGATCTACGCTAGCATGTAAAAAGACCACGCCAACATACGTGAGGAGGGCGTATAGAGGATCTATGGTACCATATTTCCAGTAAGCAACCGCAAGGCCATTACTAACGGCAATTACTGACGCTAGAAGGAATCTAATCCGGATAGCTCGTAGCCAAGTAGACAGCACTTATCTCTTGCCATATACAGGAGCTTATTGTATGTTTTCTAAAATCATTGAGAAACACACCGGTAATAGGTTATACCATTTATCGTTACATCCTCTATCCGAAACTTTTTCCTCTTGCCTGCTATTGCGCTTGCAAGATCAGATAATCCTAGTTTGAGCATGGAATTATTTACATTTACCTCTGAAAGACCAGTTGCCTGAGCTATCTCTCTGGCAGAATAGCCTTTGTCTGAGTTTCTACACAAAAATTGCGTAACGATTGTTCCAACGTCTTTGTGGGCGTCAAACTCTGCAGCGTCTATGGGCATTCAATTAATCTGCTGGCTATAGATTCTATAAAGCTACGGCTCTATTACACCTGTGCTTTCAAGTGGCTTACGGCCCATGAATCCCTCATCCTTCTCATGCCAGAACTTGATTTTGTTTTCCCCTACTTTCCAGCATAGCCAGACCTCTTCGTCGAACCTTCTTGAAGGGAAGTCAAGTAGGCCTTCATCCACGCTCTTTATCACTACCCCTCTCCCCTCAAGCTGTTCTATCGCCTTATACAGATTGGTGACAGCTGTGTTAAGTTCCTGCTTTTTCTTTATAAAACCTTCAAAAGGACTGCCTGAGTCAATTATATTCTGAATCTCCTCTTGCAGGGCAACAACATGGTTCTTTTGCATTATGATATTTTCAAATAAGCGCTTGACCTCTGGCAGTGCCTTGTCTGCGGTTTGCGGAGTATATAGCGTGAACATTGACGGGATTTTTATTCAATTTTGAGATAATTTATGCTTTTAGCACCCTATGACGGAACAGGATATAACTTTTTGAGAATCATATTATTTCCTTTTCATATGGATCCAAAAATACTATCTTAATCTTCATAACAGGATAAAGGAATTCAAATGCTCTAGGTCAAACTTTTTCTGACAAATAGTGTTAAAAATTCAAACGGCGGTATCGTCAAAAAACAAGCCTAGATGTATGATTAAGTAATATAGATATATCGATACATAACGACCAAAGGGGCTTTAGAGCTTTTAGGGAATATATCCTTCATATTACATGTTCTCAAAGAATCGTGCTACTTCCCTCCCTCCCTCCCTCTCTTCAAAGTGCTGCAGTCGTTAAAAATACCTGCATTCTATTTTCCCATGTGGTAGAACCTACACTTGAAACAGAAAAGGTAATGCTGGCAAGCATGAAAGCCAAGGAAGAGCAAGAAAATCTGGTTCCATTCTTGGAGCAGGAGATAGAATGTCCCCGTTGTCACGACAGCATGATGCTTTGTTCAGACTTTGACAACCTATATTATGTCTGCCAAGAATGTGACTTTTGTTTGTATACAATAAAGAAATCGACAGTATAAAAAGAAATTATTAGGTGGTGTAACAGGTAATTAATGATTGATTCTAAATCGTCGCAAATTGGAGAGATTTCATGGCAGCAAGTCTTCAAGGCTAATTCTTTCTACACTAACAGCTGCAATTGACAGTGTAAAGCCTGAGCCGCTCGTAAAGCGTGCTGTAAAATTCAGAAACAGTGAATTGACAGTGCGTGACATTTACGGCAATGTAGAAAAGCTGCGGGAATTTGACCGCGTATATATTGTCGGTGCGGGCAAGGCAGCGTCGGGTATGGCCTGTGCTCTTTCCCATATCTTGGATAACAAGATTGCTGCTGGAGCGATTACTGTTCCCCATGGCACCAAAGCAAAGATCAAGGGAGTTTTGGTAACTGAGGCCTCACATCCGATCCCTGACGACGCAGGGGTAGAGGGCACAAAAAAGATACTTTCGATCCTGAGAAAGGCTGATCAGAATGATCTTGTAATTGTCTTAATCTCCGGTGGTGGCTCGGCACTAATGCCTTTGCCTGCATCAGGGATCTCTCTTTCTGACAAGCAGAAAATCACAACCTCGCTTCTTCACTCGGGAGCATCAATCCACGAGATAAATTCTGTGAGAAAGCACCTATCGGCTGTCAAGGGAGGTCAGCTCCTTCGACACGTGAACAAATCATGCGCCCTGCTGTCGCTAGTCCTCTCTGATGTAATAGGAGATGACCTTGGAATCATTGCTTCAGGCCCCACGTATCCCGATAACTCCACCTTTGGTGACGCCTTGAATATCTTGAGAAAATATCGCATAGAGAACCCTGTTACTGCTATTGAATACATTGCCAAAGGAGCCAATGGCGAGATAGAGGAAACTCCCAAGCCTCAACAGGAGTTATTTTCTCGCACTCACAATGTGCTTGTTGGAAACAACGCTATCGCGTGCAAAGCAGCAGTCGGCTATCTTAAAAAGCGCGGTATGTATACAGTGAATCTTGGATCCCAATTTGACGGCGAGGCTAAAGAATTTGGAATATTTTTGGCGCGGCTTACATTAGCCCTTGGAGGGAAGCGTTTTGCAATCGTGGCTGGAGGCGAGACCACCGTAAAGCTGAACACGCGTAAAAAAAACGGTCTTGGCGGGAGAAACCAGGAAGCGGCACTCGCATGTTTGGCTGAGCTTGACCGGCACGACGTCGCAATAGGGTGTATGGGAACAGATGGAATAGATGGCAACTCTGACGCCGCTGGCGCCCTCATATCGTCAAAGACAATATTGCTCGCCAAGAAGATGGATCTCCACAAATATCTCAATATGCATGACAGTTATCATGCCTTCAAAAAGTTGCGTTCTCTCATTTTCACTGGTTTTACTGGCACCAATGTAAACGATATCGCTATTGTATGTCAAGAATTAAAGTAGAATATGCTTTATATTTTTAGCAGTAGCAACAACAACAACGGCCGCAATTACTCATTCCACAATCAAATAAGCACCTTAAAGCCGAAGATCCAGATAGGTAAATTGCGCTCTTTTCTAAACTCCGCAATAAGAGGAGAATCGCCAATCCTAAGCCGAAGAATGCAGAACATTGCTTTAAAGGTAATAATAAGCTAGAGATCTGATAGCAGAACTAAAAAAGTAGTAGCGGAGGTAAAAAGAATTGTGCCAGACTATGACATTTTGACAACTGGCTGCGACAATTAGCAAATGCTGACGGAAAATCAAGTCGAGACACCGCTAGTATCTCACGTATATATCGCTTGATATCACATAGATATCCTCACAGTTGTCGGCTTTAACTAAAAGCGATCCATCATTTTTGACATCTGCAGCTATGCCTTGAATGGTTCTATTGCTTTGCATTAGTGCAACCTTCTGACCTAATATGTCCGAGTTTTTCTTCCACTTCTCTATGATGGTGTGAGGAACGCGGTGCTCCAGCTCGTTATAATAATATTCAAGCCTCTCCAGAATCTCCTTTGTCAATCCAAGTAGGCTCGTTTCATGTCCAAGTTCATTCCTTAATGATGTGACCTTGATGCTTCTTTCAAGATGTAAAGAGATTATCGATGAGTCAACATTTGCGTTCACTCCTATTCCTATGACAGCATAGTTTATGCGCTCTGCCTCTACGCTGCTGTCAATGAGAATTCCGGCCACTTTTTTGCCAGATATTGTAACATCATTTGGCCATCTTAATTTGGCATCCAGCTGAGTAGTTTTTTTGATTGCGTCACAGACTGCAAGCGCTGCAGCAAATGGAAGGAGTGTGATATTGGAAGCAGGCATACTCGGTCTTAAGACGACTGATAGCCATATGCCTCCCTTGGGCGATAGCCACTTACGGTTTTTCCTGCCCCGTCCACTCTTTTGATACTCTGCAATGATCACTGTGCCGTCCGAATCGGGGTTTTTCTCAGCAAGCAAGATTGCGAGCTTCTGAGTCGAATGTGTGGTTAGCCTGTAGATTATTTTTTTATCTTTACCGACAAATAAAGTATCAAGTACCTTTGCCAGCTCCCATGGGACAGGGAGGTCTGTCTCAGACGCCAGTCTATAACCTCTCCTGTGACTCAACTCAACATCATAACCATATTTGCGTAGGAGGTTTATCCGCTTCGATATTGCGCTTATTGACATGCCTGTCTCATTTGCCAAGTTTTTCGCCGAGATGTGTCCCTTTTGCAACCGAAGCAAGGAGAGGATGATCTCTTCCAACGGCATCTGGCGATATTGCACATTAGCAGGTAATATACTAATCAAGTTTATTATGTCATCTTGTCTGCTAAGTTGCTTCAATCACGATTTATACCATCTAGATACCTCTCTGCTATGTGAAAAACCGTAGCAGACCTGATATAATGGCCACCATTTTAGAGTCTGCTAATGGTGGAATAACAAAGTCCAATCTTCTTACTCGCGCTAACCTTACAAGTGGACAGCTTAGACAGTATCTTGATGTTCTTATAACTAAAAAGCTAGTAGTGCAACTCGCCGACGAAGAGAGGAGGCATATGGCTTACCGAACCACTGACAAAGGCATGAGATACCTCTCAGTTTATTCGATTCTAAAAAGCATTGCTGTATTTCCGAGGGAAAAAGATTAACTAACTACTTGCTATCGTTTTGTTCCATTTGTAATAGACGGTACCTCCTCGGCACGTTGAGTAAACATCAGATTTGCCTTCTCTAA
>JBJMEE010000049.1:0-23968 GCA_045809585.1 Nitrososphaera sp.
ATCCTTCATCTTTTCCTTGACTGTCTTGGAAGCCTGCCCCAACTCATAACCCACAGAGCTTTTGACCTCAGTAGCAGCACCTCTAACCTTTTCCTCCACCATCGATGGCTTCCTATCTTGTATCGGAAGAGTTGGCTCCTCCACCGAACTGTATTTCTCGTTCGCTGCAGGCATCTCCCCTGCCTTTTGCCGTATTTCTTCAGCAGATGGTCTAAGGCTTCTAGCCTCCGGCATTGGCGCATCCTTGTCAACTGCATACTGCTCAAGCGGCTCCCCTACCACTACAGAGCCTCCTGAAAGCGTGATCTTTGACTTGGGAATGTCAAACCGTAAATTACCAGAATCGCTAAAAACAACTATTTGGTCATCCGTTTCCTTTGCAACACGTCCCATCGCCTGCTCGTTTACAATCACTGTCTTATTGAACAGGTCCTTTGGATACTTACCCTCATAGCTACCTAGATCAGTCTCTGTAGGCGCTTCTTTCTCCATTGCAAAGCAAGCGGCTATACAGCATAAAACGGGTATGAGAAAATGGAGTAGAAGAAAGTTAAATGCCAAGATTATAATTGACGTAGCACAATTTTTCTGCTGTGGAGGTGCAACACTCCTCTAGTCCAAAGGTGGCGATAGGCCTTTCCTTCTCTGCCCTTGCTATGTTGTACTCTGTAATGCTGGTTGGGGTTTACATCAGTTCCTCGAATCAGGGGCTTTCCTGCCCTGAATGGCCGCTCTGTCCAAACGGCTTTGGTCTGCCTTCCGAGAAGCATTTCTTTGAGCATTATCATAGGGTGATGGTGGTGATAACGGCTGGCCTTATCTTTGCTGCTGCTGCATACTCATTCACGAAATTCAAGCCAGCGCGAAAAACCGCAATCATTGCAGCAATAGTCATATCGGTGCAGATACTATTTGGCATGTTGGTGGTCACTACCCGTCTTGAGCCTCTTCTTGTCGCAACTCATCTGTCAACTGGCATCTTGCTTTTTGCCATGACACTCATGACATTCCTAGCAGCGTATAAAGCAGGGCGTCAATAGACCTTTCTGCATATATCGGAAGACCCTCTGTCTTAAAAGGCGTAATAAAAAAATGAGAGTTCAATCAGTATCTTTTTGTGAATCAAATCCAACAGCCCGCTGTCATGCTTTGACGGCCTATGGTGATATAGACAGCTTTTTCAGTACTCTGCTCTAGGTCTTCTGAAGCACTTGGGATTGGCGAGCCAGAAGAAAATTAAATAGTTATAACTGCTTTTGTGATGCACACCATGACAGAGCTTATTAATTTGTGTACCTAGAACTTGATCTATTACAGCCAAGTGAGGTGGGTATGGTTTGTTTGGTTCACGTTCTCCGTCTGTGCCCAATCAGTCCCTAGCACTCACGGATCGTTCCGCAGAGAGATAATCTGATGAAAAAGGGCCGCTGTCTACAAACTGAGTCATCATCAGCAAGATCCGATAAACAGCAGCAATAATTATGAATAATCGTTAAATATGCTATTTATGTGCGACAAGAGGTCGTTGCGCAGCTGAATCACTTGAGCACGCTTCTCGCCATCCAGATCAGTCGTCAGCAAAGCGTCAAGCCCTTCTACCAAATATTTGATGTTTGGCAGCGTCAGCAGGATCTTTCCTTCATCTTGGTTTTTACTCGCCATTGCTTCACTTGTATATTATTGGCGGCAGTTATTATTAACCGCGCTGTAAGTTGATGCAATAACAAATAATAGTATATATCTAATGCTTATGACCAAAGCTCATCGTATATGGCTGAGAGCCAACGGCAGACCATAATTAACTTGTACAATTCCGGCATATTACCAGAGATAATTGCATTCCAGCTCGATATCACCGCCCAAGATGTAGACAAGGTAATCCAAAGCATAAATAGGACAGATATACCCGCCAAACAAGCGCCTGAATCCGCCGTCTTGGCATCCTTCTACCTTGATGCTGTAGTAGATCTTGACAAGGCAATCAAGATGGCTCAGCAGAGAGTCTGGAAGGCGCTTAAGGTGGAATCCAAGTTCGACATCTCTACTGAAGAAACATATGAAATTCTTTCCAAGTACTCCAAGTCAAAGGTTATGCTTGTAATCCTCCACATAGACCTTGTCGGCTCCACTAGACTGTCATCTGATTTGCCGACTGATAGGCTCGCAGCCATAATCCAAGCGTTCACACAAGAAATGTCGATCACAATATCTGCATATGGTGGCTATGTGTTGAAATACGTGGGAGATGCCATCATGGCGTTTTTCCTTGCAAACAATGACAAGTATCTCCCATCTATCAATGCAGTCAACTGCGCCCACTCGATGGTCAAGATAATCCGGGAAGGCATAAACCCAATCTTGAACCAATACGACTATGCTGAGATGAACGTGCGAGTTGGTATAGACCTAGGCGAAAATGTCGTGGTACAATACGGATGGGATACCTTCAACGTAGACGGCAAAAAGTTCAAGAGGCCCCTTTTTGACATCTTGGGCCATACCATCAATATAGCGACGAAAATGACATCACTTGGCAAGCCTGACCAGATAGTGATAGGCCAGATGATCTATGATGTCCTGGACGATCGACAAAAATCAGCATTTCATCGGCTTCCGATAAGCGCCGATGTGTGGGGCTATATGAGTGACTACTCTGGCGGTATTTATCCCCTTTACGGCACCTATAGCGCTTATGTGCATTAAGTATATATCAGAAAAAACACACACTATTAGCATCATTAGATGCACTCCATAGAATACGAGGACTCTTTTGTCAAAATTGCTGGTTTGATTGGAGGCGAGGAGTACCTCAAGGTCGCCCGTGCCCTCTTGAACACCAAGGATGTGACAGACGAGGAGATTGCGAGCGCAACAGGATTAAAGATAAACATCGTACGCAAGGTTCTCTATGATATGTTTGGCAAGGCGCTGATAACTGGCATCCGTGTCAAGGACGAAAAGAAAGGTTGGTTCGTCTACCGCTGGCGCGCCAAGCAGGATCAGGTCGACAATTTCATTGACAATCAGAAGAAAAAGATCCTTGACCGGCTCCACAATCGTCTTGAATATGAAGAATCAACAGAGTTTTACCACTGCGGCAACCGTGACTGTCCGCGGGTGAAATTTGACGTAGCAATTGAATTGTTTTTCAAGTGCCCCAACTGCAAAGGCTCACTCAACATGATAGATAACACCAAGATCAAGGAAGCGTTGCGGCACAAGATAGATCAGGTAACTATTGACATCAATTCAAACAAAAAGTAGATTATATAGAGATATTTGGTACTGAATAGTACAAGAAGTTCCTTACATGGTCCGTATTTGTGTTCCTTGCTGAGAGACAGAAAAGAGCAGAGCAATAGAGAGCCAGACTGCCAAAGGCAGTGATCATTCTTGTATAGAAAGGTTAAGGGTCATCCACTGATCGGTAATGGCTGCCTTTATACTTTGACAAAGGTACTTTCTTGTAGATGAATGTTCCTTGTATATTCATGAATATGAAATAGATGAGTATATTCAACTCTATGCGGTATATATACTCCATAATCCCTGCAAATTTCTGATGTTAACTGCCTTCTAAGGTGTCGCTAGTGTGACAGACATGAAGGCTCTTATATACCACGGGGCCGGCCAATGACTCATTAAAGTATTGTACAAAAGCTTTTCGTTGAGCGAGTTAGACCTGGTTAATACCTAATTGCATGTTCTTTGAGTGGTGGCTGCGATCGCTGCATAATTCTGTGCTCTAACTTTTTGTAGAAGCAACCCACTCTTTGACGTGACACACACTCCACCGCGGAGGATAATCTGAGCTTATTAGTTTTGGCTTCAACCCGAACGAACAATCATGTTATCCTCTGTCCCTTAAGAACCTAAAATAGATCTTGCCTTTTTGAAAATATCAAACCACCTTTGCCATGTCAGCTTGCCCGTGTTAGTATTCTGCCTGCTTGGATGATATGACGCAAGTAGCACCTTACCATTTATCTCATAGCTAGCCCCGTGGCTAAATACGAGCCTTCTTAATCCTGCTGCTCGACAGTAAGCATCAAATCCAATCTTGCCGAGCATAACAATGACTTTAAGATTATCCAAAAACTGCAGCTCTGTAACAAGATATTGAGAGCAGCTGGCCAGTTCGGTTGGTAGCGGCTTATTATTTGGTGGTGCACACCTAATCGCAGCAGTAATGTAAGCGTCATTGAGCACGAGCCCATCATCTCTTGACCTGCTGGTCGGCATGTTTGCAAATCCTGATTCATACATCGCCCTTGCAAGCCAGTCGCCTGAGCCATCACCCGTAAACATCCGTCCTGTCCTGTTACCACCGTGTGCTGCTGGTGCCAGCCCAACTATCAGTAGCCGCGCATTTGGATCACCCCAACTTGGCAGAGGCCGGGCCCAGTATTCTTCGCGCGCAAACCTCTTGACTTTTTCTTGGCCGATCTGCCTGATGTATTGTGACAATCTTGGACAGCGAGTGCATCCAATCACCTTGTAGTTGAGCCATTGCAGTTTGTCATAGGTCATGGACAATAATAGCAAACAAGCACACATTATTAGAAAATCTTTTTATCACCCGTCAAGTGTTTGTTTTACGTTTGTCTACGAATATTGGTGCTAGCGACGACTTGACATGGATCGCCGGATCTGTGGTATTGAGCGACAACCCTCCCCAACAGCTAAAATTCTGTAGGAAAAAGTTCGGGATCAAACAGGCAGACCTTGCAAGACACATGCACCTTACACCATCCGTCCTAAGTGACTACGAAAAGGGTCGTAGGCCCTCGCCCGGGGTCAAGTTCATCAAGCGTTACCTACTTGCAGTCTACGAGTTGGCCCTGTCAAATGGAAAGTCCATTGAACAAGTGGCGCCAACGCCAGTTGCCAGTGTGCATATAAACCAGTCATAACAAGATTATTCACATATGCCTCTCATTACCGTGTCAATGTATCCGGGTAGGACCCCTGAGCAGAAAGACAAGTTTGCCAAAGCCATCACTAATGCAGCGGTTCAGATATTGAACACAAAGTCAGAGCACGTGATCGTTGTCTTCGATGAGAAACCCCAAGAGAACTGGTTCCAGTCCGGTAGGCCGCTCTAGTGTAGCAAACTATTTTTATTTTTGTCATCTTCTTTGAACTGATTGAGGAAAATAGCAGTAGTACAAATGCGCTCATCTGAAGACAAGCAGGAAAACCTGAAAAAATCTATTGACTTTATCCATGAAGCAGCCAGCAAGAATGCACATCTCGTCTGCTTTCCAGAATTCCAGATGGCTTTTTCGCCCCCTAGCCAATCTGCAATTCAGTTGGCTAGAATTGCCGAAACCGTCAAGGGCAACTTTGTTTTGACACTTGCAGCGGCTGCAAAGAAAAACAGAATCGGAGTTGTAGTCACTATTTATGAGAAAAGCAGCAAGCCCCGGCATGTTCATGATACTGCTGTGATCATAAGCGAGAGGGGTGCAATAACATCGGTATACCGCAAGCTGCACCTTTATGACGCACTCGGGTTCAAAGAATCTACAAAGCTGATGCCCGGCAAATCAATCGTCAAGCCTGACAAGACACTTGCTGGCATTGCAGGGCTTTTGATTTGCTATGATTTGCGCTTTCCCGAGCTGTCTAGACTATTGACAATTAAAGGTGCAGACGTGCTTATCGCACCGTCTGCTTGGGTTGCAGGGGAGATGAAAGAGGAGCACTGGCAGACGATGATTAAAGCAAGGGCTATTGAAAACGGCTCCTACATAGTTGCCCCTGACCAGGTGGGCAATATTTACTGCGGCAAGAGCATGGTAGTGGATCCATTTGGCGTAGTGCTTCTAGATATGGGTAAGCGGGAAGGTGTGGAAATAGTTGATATCGATAAGGCGCGTATACAGCAAGTTCGCAGATCCTTGCCTCTGTTAAAGAATCGTAGAACAGATGTTTACACTCTATCTCCCTAAATGAAAAAGCAGAGGCGGGCGGTTTCTATCTCATACCTGTAACAAGAAGAGGATGTTCATATCCACTCTTCTCCTAAGTAAATGAAGGGACTACAGAAGCATATATTACGTGGTGCTTCGCCTTTTTGAAGGACAGTGAATGTTTGGGCAAATTCTCCACTGCTTTGCGCCTCGAGCAAAAACTACTCCGACCAAAGGCCAGCCACAGTCAAGACATGATTTGCCCGTAGTTCTAATTGAGCCCTTTTGTGGCAGCGGCGCAGTTGCCTTGCAGCCGCCGGCATAATTCGAACATCCAACAAAGCGCTTTTTTGTAGTGCGCGATCGAACCATGCAAAGCTGCCCTTTCTTACACAGTGGGCATTTACCAAGCACTGCCGCCTGTGCACCGTCAGCCGATACAGCATCATTTATCAGCGCTCCGATATCAGCTTCCTTTTCTATGAATGAGGCCAATGACTCTAACAGTTTATCTACTGCCTGCTCAATTACAGATATACTGTCAGCTGATCCCTGCTCTACGTTTGCAAGTTGCTCCTCCATCAACCTTGTCATTTCTGTGGAAACTATGCCCGGCGCAAACTCCTTCATAGAATCAATGATTGCAAAGCCTAGGTCAGTTACCTCAAGCCCACTCTTAGATGCTGCCAAGTAGTTCCGCTTGAATAGTGTTGATATTATGTCAGCTCTTGTCGCCTTGGTTCCTATTTTTTCCTGCTCCATCTTGGCAAGCATACTTGCTTGGTTGTAACGGTGGGGCGACTGAGTGAATTTCTCTTCCATTTCGATGCCTAGATTTTTCAGCAGGTCGCCCTTGTGAAGCTCCGGAAGCGTGCGCTGATTAAACCTGGCATAAGGCTTGTAGAACACCATCCAGCCTTCGTAGGTTAAGGTCATACCTACTGCCTTGAATATGTACCCGCTCACATTGATTGTAGCATTTACGGCCCGGCTGATAGCTGGATCGCCAAATGCCGCAAGGAATCTCTTCACTATAAGATCGTACACTTTGAATTCAAGGCCGCTCAGTTTCTGCTGCGGTGCAACGCCAGTTGGGTAGATAGCAGGATGCGCTGGATCTGTCATCTGACCTTCATGTGGCACCAGTCGATCCTTTGAGAGAAGCATCGATATCAACTGACTATATCTGCCAATCTTTGAAAGGCCAGAAATTATTTTATTATATCCTATGGAAGGCGGAAGCTTTTGGCTTGATGTGCGAGGATATGAAATCAGTGCATGCAAATACAATTTTTCCGCTATTGCAAGTGTATAACCTGGGCCAAGCTTGAACAGGCCATATGCTTCTCGCTGGAGGTCGCCGATGTTGAACGGCACGGGTGAGCGCAACACCTGCTTGTTGTCGCTAACGCTGTTTACAGTTCCGCTTCTGCCTATGCAGGCATTTATAATTGCCTTAGCTTCAACAGGCGTCTCCACTTTTGGCTTTTCATAGTGTGCAGAAAATATCTGTCCGTCTTTGTCAAACTGTGCAGTTATAATCCAGTAGGGATCTGGTATGTGCAGCCTGATCTCAATCTCTCTGTTGACTGCAAATGCAAGCGTCGGTCCCTGCACCCTCCCAATTGAGAGGTTGCGATATCTACCGATGGCCTTAAATGACCTAACAAGTGCTCTTGACAGGTTCACTCCATAAATGAAATCGAGCATGTGACGCGACCTGCCTGCCTCTGCGAGCCCCCCGTTCGGCTTGGACATATTGTCAAACGAATTCCTTATCTCTTCTTCAGTTAGTGTCGAAAACTTAGCTCTTAATGCTTCTGCATATTTATCCCCACATGTGTATTGTAAGATGCTGTGGCCTATCACTTCTCCTTCTAGGTCGTAGTCACACGCATGCACGAATGATGAGGCATCTTTAGCTAGCTCGGAAATGACATTGATAGCTCTGACCACTCGCGGGTTCTCGGCAACAGGCGCCCACTCCAAGTCAAGTACAGGGTATATACTTCTGCTCCTGGTGACATCTGTTAGGCCATACAGATGTCCAAGCGCTGTGCAGATTTTATAGTGGTTCTGACCATTTTTCACCTCAAAGATGGGAACGCCGCTTGCCCTTGACTCCGTCGGCTTGCCAAGTGCCTGAGCTATCCTCTTTGCAGCAGCAGGCTTTTCACAGACGACAAGGGTGTATGCCAATTAGGTAAGATCTTGGCAGACCTGCGCATATTAATCCGATCCTTTCTTTTCCTATTTCGACAGTGCTTGCTTATTCCAATCTTTGTGCACTTCTACATCCCATCCTTCTTGAAAAGATTTGTGGCTATGACTCTATAACTGAAAAGAAAAAAAAGCGCATTGGTGACAGGTGAAATGACATTAACGCATTGCTAGAGACATTGTAATTGCAGAATATGGTTGCGATGTGGCACATACCGAGAATACTACAAGTATCCATAGGCTGTGCCACAATGAACCTTCCTTTGACCTGCAAATTGTACAAGTTTGGCATTAATGACAGGTTTCGTCATGAAAGTAGAAAAATTTCAATAATGAATGCCTGAAGCGTGCATGTATGACCCTACACTGCAAGCCTGCCAGTTAAGACTGATATTTGCCTGACTTGCTGGCAGGGGCCAGTTTAGACTTTCTTTACTAACCATCTAATATGATTCTTACCTATCAAGGGTGTTTAAGCTATTTATATACAAAAAAGCAATTTTTAAGGGATGACAACCAACAAAGTTTGCCTTCTCGGTGCAGGTAGCACGAAATATGGGAAATTAAACGAAAGCGTCATAGAGATTGCACTAAATGCGGCCAAAGATGCCATTGAGTCCGCTGGGATTACTCCAAAAGAGATCCAGGCTGGATACATTTCAAACGTTTTCGGGGTTGCAGACAAGCAAGTTCATATGGCACCTGTCATCATGAGTAATCTTGGAATTCCTAACGTTCCTGGCCTTACAATTGAATCGGCGTGCGGTTCAGGCTCCGTGATGTTTAGAGAAGCTTATGCTAATGTAGCAGCCGGATTCTATGACTGCCTCCTTGCGCTTGGTGTTGAAAAGGTGACACACACTGGCACGGCGCGTAGCACGACCTTGTTCTCTTACTGCTCTGACTTTTTCTATGAAGGTGGTAACGGTGCGTCGTTCCCTGGGCTCTTTGCATCAATGGCCCGCGCTTACATGAGTACTCACAAGGCAACTGAAGAAGACCTCGCTCACGTTGCAGTCAAAAACCATGAAAATGGGTTTATGAATCCAAAGGCGCATGTCCATAAGAAAATAACAGTCGAGGATGTGCTAAAGTCACCTGTGGTGGCTTCGCCGCTGAAGCTGCTTGACTGCTGCCCGTTCTCTGATGGTGCATCTGCAGCTATTCTATGTAGCGAAGAGTTTGCGAAAAAGAGCGGCAGGCCGTACATTGAAATAACTGGATCTGGCAGGGGCGCTTCGCCAGCAGCTGTTCAAGGGCGCGAAGATATTACGACCATTCCAAGTACAGTGAATGCTGCAAGGCAGGCCTATAAGATGGCCGGAGTGACTCCAAAGGATATTGACTTTGCCGAAGTGCATGATTGCTTTACAATAGCAGAGATAATTGACATTGAAGATCTTGGATTCTTCCCAAAGGGCAAGGCCGTCCATGCAGTAAGGGATGGAGCAACACGCCTTAACGGCGACATCCCGATAAATCCGTCAGGCGGCTTGAAATCAAAAGGGCACCCGATCGGCGCAACAGGTGTCGGGCAAGTGGTCGAGGTATTTGAGCAGTTCACCGGTAAAGCCGGAGGGCGTACAGTTCCAAATTCAGAGATTGCCCTCACTCACAACTTTGGGGCCACTGGTGCTAGCGCTGCAGTTCATATATTCAAAAAAGTGGATAGGAAATGATAGAGGAGAAATTATCGACTCATAAAAGTACAATGGAAAAGTTCATCGAGGCTGCAAACAGGAAAAAGATCTTGGCCCAAAAATGCGTAAAGTGCGGCCATCTGATGCTGGAGACTGTGTTCTTTTGTCAAAAATGTGCCGGGAACAAATTTGAGCAAGTTGATCTTGAAGGCAGTGGCATTGTCGTGACATATACCATCCAAGCAGTTGTGCCGGAAGGTTTTGAAGATGTCGGCTCGTACGCATGGGTGGTGTTCAAGTTAGACAATGCACCCCTGAGAGCGTCAGGATTTCTCCCTGGCATCGAGACTCCTACCGACCTGCCGATAGGCACCCCTGTGAGGGTGGCAGGCTATGATCCCAAGCATGGCCTCATGCTCCAAAAATAGTTCTCCTATCCTCTAGAACCCCCATATCTTTTTCTTGTAATCCTCTGGCATATTCTTTATCATCCTGTATATGCATGTTTGAATGAATCTAGTATATACAGGTGCCAATCACACAAGAAATTCTTCTTCTTCTTCTTCTTCTAGATGTGGGCGCTGACAAGCACATACTATAGCAGCTATTCTAACTTTAGGGTTACAGTACTCCATGGTGAAAAGCTGGTCGCAAACACTATTACGATTACCGCAGCACTGAGCTCGAGCATGTTTCTGACCTCCGATGTAGCTTTGACCAATTTCACTTTAACAGTAGACGGCTATGATCATCGTCACTGATGAGTCTCTGATACTTGTATACCATTTGGATGTTATTATAGGATACAAATTTTTTTGTAGCTTAGCTTTATGATAGTCTTTGGTATATTGTCTTCGACACCTGAACTTTTTTTCATTTAATCTGGCATAATAACAGTAAGATGACGGGCGGAGACAAGCGTCAGCAGTTCATGAGCCAGATCACTAACGCGACAGGTGTCGTGTACAACCAGCTTGGGCGTCTCAAGCTGCTCGACGGAAAGTTCTCCTCAATGGAGACGTCTTTTCTAGAGCAAATAGCTACCAATATCAAGGCGGGCAATAATGCCCGCGCAAAGATTATTGCAACCGAACTGATCAACGTGCGGCGACTGCGTAGAAACACTCAACACACCGGCCTAGCACTTGAGGCAGTAGTGATCCGCTTCACCACGATCAACGAATTTGCTGCTATCCTTGACGCCATAGAGCCGACGATTGAGATGATAAAGGGTATCCAGACGGAGCTGACTAGGGCCATTCCAGCCGCTAACGAAGTACTCTCCGAAGTCTCGACAGTCACTACAGATGTGCTCCTCAACGCAAATATCAAGGCAGACGCCAGAATCTCGACTCCTATGGATACAGAGGCTCTTTCAATCCTTCACGAGGTCGAAGGAACCCTCGAGGATGAGGCAAAAGCGAGGCTTCCTGAGGTCCCATCTAGCATTTCTTCTCAAAAGCTAGAGGACACACCAGCTGAAAAAACTGAGGTATTGATTGAAAGCTAAAATCACCCACCCGGGGTAGATTGATCAACATAGAGTGGATCGTGCAGTTAGTTAAAAATATTTTACAAAGTAGTTTTAATCATTTATCTAGATCATGAGGCGTAATGGAACAGCCGAGTTTTGATTATCAAAAGGATTCCAAGAAGGGCGGACTTTTAGAATCCGCATCGAGGCGGGTAAGGATGATCTTCTCTGTGATGGCTAGCCCTAACAGGATCGACATTTTGCGAATATTGAATGCAAAAGGCCCTCTAACATACTCGGAACTAAAGGCTCTTGCGGGCTTTAAATCAAAGAAAGAGTCGGGCAAGTTTGCCTATCATCTGAGGAAATTGCTTCGCCAGCTGCTGGTTGCACTCAACAAGACAGAGCGTCGATACACCATCACCAACCTTGGCAAACTGGTGCTGAGCCTTGCCCGCCAGATCGAGGAGCGCTCAATCATAGAGAGCGGCAAGATGTACGTGAGGACAAACAAGCATACCATTGAGGAGTTCAATTCCCACAAGATAATCCAATCACTTGTAAGAGAAGCCAATCTGCCACTTGAGCAGGCCCACAAGATCACTGAAGAAGTCGAGAACAAGATCTATAGGTTCCAGACCGCTTATCTAACATCATCGCTCATACGTGAGACTGTCAACTCTATTCTCATAGAGCACGGCCACGAGGAATATAGAAATAAGCTAGCGCGGTTGGGTCTCCCGTCCTCAGACATTGTTCAGATGCTCTCCCAAGACGAGGCAGCTCGAAACGGAATAGAGCGTGTCATGACAAGGGCTGCTGGTGCAGTCTTTTCTGAATACTTGCTGTTCAACATGCTGCCAAAGGATATTGCTGATATGCATCTGGCAGGCGAGATCCACATTTCTAATGCCGATATCTGGGGTTTATTGCCAGATACTGTATTCATCGACCTATCAGAACTAGAAGGCGGCTTGGATCTAAAAGGGAGATTCTTGAATATGACTAGAATCCCACCAATTAAGAGCTCTGATGATGCTGTCGCAACCCTGCCACCCTTGGTTTCACTCCTTTCAAGAGAAGCATCAACAGAAGTTGTGCTCGAAGGCTACGTGCCGGCGCTTCTTAACAACATCAATGCCCCCGAGGACATTGCCTCTCGGTTTGCAAGGGCGCTTCTAGCCTCGTCAGCTGCACCATCCTATGCTGCGGGCATGCCTGTAACCACCATTGCAGTGCAGGCTGACAGCTTAGATTCCCATCAGCTCAATGCACTGTTGGACGGCTACAGGAGGCATGTCAATAATACGCCCATGCCTAGAGTTGGCCTTATGCTTGTAGGCAGGATAAAGGACAGCCTTGAACACATCATAGCAGCAGTACGAAGCGGAGGCATAATTTCAATTGGCAAGAACAAGGTGCGGGCAAGTAATGGCATCAAGAAGGCAGACGTCAAAGCTACAGCTGCAATGTCGCTCCATTTGCTTTCGATAAACCTGCCAAGGCTTGCATATGAATCAAACAAGGACGAAACTTACTTCCGCGCCAAGCTCGCGCTCATGATAAAACCGGCGCTTGCTGCAATGTCGCTCCGAAAGAAAACAATTATCGACTATGTCAAAAAGGGAATGATGCCTGCATTTGCAAGTGCAAGTCAGTTGATGCAGATGAGCACAGCCAGCATAGCACTCAACCTTACTGGCACCCGCGAGTCGGTCTACAACGTACTGGGAGACTCCTCAAGCGAGGTGCTTCAGAAGGTGCTTAGGACTGCTGTTGAAGTTACCCACGGGCAGGGCAAGCAACTTGGAGAGGAAGGAGCTGGAATTGCAATGGTTTCAGATGACAGCGGGTCAAGGTTCGCCATACTTGATTCTGAGAAGTATGGCAAGGTCTCCCTTCTGCAATCACAGAATACAGCCAGCTATTCCCAAGGGATGACGCTCGATGGCCGAGATATAGTTAATGGCGGCGGAGTTTCAATTCAAGAATGTCTAGCAATCGACAAACTGCTAAATGGAGGCTTTGCAGCATCGCTTGATCTGACAAACCTGTCGCCGGACGAAATGAAAAATGCAATAGAGACTACTGTACAAGAGCTGCCGTTTCTGCGCCTTAGTATTGGGTTTGCAGTATGCACAACGTGCGGTCAGCGCTCAAAAGGGGGTATAGGTATATGTGAGTTCTGCAAGTCGCCTCACAAGGTGCCTCTGTATTTGTAATTGCAGCTGCCAAGATAGCACCGCCACTCTATTATTCCTTGTTGCGAAACAATCAACTTATACTTTGTTGAGTTACGCCATGAAAACTTTTCATCTATTACATTTCTTTAAGGTTTTTATATGGGTTATGTTGTAGTTTAAGTGCATATTTATTAAAAACTTAATCCTGTTTTAGTGCTAAATGTCACAGTACGATATTCCCCACTCTATAAATGGGATTATGCATGACTTTCTACTACGGATTGGGATGGCTAAATGGCAGGAGTAACTGAATTTAATAACAATTCTAAGGAAACGCTGATTGCAAAGATACGAAAACGTGATGGACGCATAGTCCATTTCGAGCAGTCCAAGATTTCAAGTGCAATATACAAGGCACTCATTGCAACGGGCAAGCCTGACTACCCTCTGGCTGACCGACTGGGTGCAAAGGTAGTACAAAAGATGATTCATCAGGGAGAAAAGACTATTCCAAGCGTAGAAGACGCGCAGGACATGGTCGAGTCCATACTTATTGAAGAGGGGCTATCCGAGACAGCCAAGGCCTACATACTCTACAGGCATGAGAGGCGTAAAGTGCGCGATGAGAAGATGAAGATCCTCAACAAAAAGGATCTGGATGAAGTTGACAAGGCTTTTGACATTAATTCCTTAAGAGTGCTTGCTGCGCGGTATTTGTTGCGCGACAGCAATAATGAGATCCTTGAAGGTCCAAAACAGATGTTTGAAAGGGTTGCAACGTTGGTCGCAATTGCGGACATAATGCACGATTCTGCTATCTTTACCACTACCGGCGGTTACACACAGAACATTGAAGAGGCAGATCGCTACTATGGCAAACTAGATGACTTTGACAACAAACTGCACATTGGCAGCTACTATCTGAACAAGTACCATTTTGAAGCAATGATCCGACACTACATCTACTGTGCACAGCAGGGACAGATGAAGATCAGCTTCAAGGACCTACTTAGGATGGTAGCGGAGGGCAAGATGGCGCACTATGAAGAGCGGGTTAGGGAATACTACAACCTGATGGTTTCACGGGACTATCTTCCAAACACGCCCACGCTGATGAATTCCGGCGCAAAGCTTGGACAACTTTCTGCGTGCTTTGTGCTTGACATGCCCGATGACATGGCAGGCATCATGAAAGCATCCACTGACGCAGCCATGATTTTCAAGTCAGGCGGCGGAGTGGGCATCAACTACTCTGACCTGAGGCCGGAGGGCGACATTGTCGCATCGACATCCGGCGTTGCATCGGGGCCAACATCTTTCATGCGCATCATTGACACCATCACCGATGTAGTCAAGCAGGGAGGCAAGCGCCGTGGAGCCAACATGGGCATCATTGAGGCATGGCACCCCGACATTGAAAAGTTTGTGACGGCCAAGACAAAGCCAGGAGTCTTTGAGAACTTTAATGTAAGTGTCGGCATCTGGGATGACTTTTGGAAGACGCTTGTTAGCAAGGATGGCAATCACAAGTATCCTCTACACAGTCCAAGGATGAAGGAGCCAATGAGGCAAATTGACGCGCAGCAGCTTGTGGACCTGATCGCATTGAGCGCGTGGAAGAGTGCTGAACCTGGAGTAATATTCTTTGACAATATTAACAAGTACAACCCTCTCATTCGAGCAAGAGGCGGGCCACTGCGTGCCACAAACCCATGTGGTGAGCAATCGCTCTACCCTTATGAGTCCTGCAATCTCGGCTCGATCAACTTGGCAAACTTTGTCAAACGCAAAGCTGATGGTGCATATGAGTTTGACTGGCAGCGCTACGAGCAGGCAATCAGACTTGCGACAAGATTCCTAGACAATGTCATTGACATGAACAAGTACCCTGTAGATGAGGTCAAGATTGCGACAAAGGAGACACGGAGAATAGGCCTCGGTATCATGGGCATCGCTGATCTGTTGTTCCTGCTCAAGATCTCATATGATTCCAAGGACGGATATGAATTCATGAATAAGCTTGCAGAAGCGGTGTCATATTTGAGCATGGATGAAAGTGTCGCCATTGCAAAATCGCGTGGATCGTTCCCGCTATTTGAGAACAGTGATTATGTCAAGGGCCGGATACCTGTGTCGGGATACTATGAGCTGCCAAAAGAGACGCATACATACGACTGGGATACACTTATCGAAAAGATCAAGAAGCACGGCATACGTAACTCATGGACATCAACTATTGCCCCAACCGGCACGCTCTCGATGATCGCAGACACTTCAAATGGCGTAGAGCCTGTGTTTGCACTCGTGTATGAAAAGCGCGTGACTGTCGGCCGCTTCTTCTATGCTGACAAGGTGTTTGAAAGCATGCTGAAAGAAAACGGCCTATACTCCGACGAAATACTGACCAAGGTTGCAAACAACTATGGTTCTGTCCGCGGCTTACCTGAGATTCCTGAGTGGATGCAGCGCATATTCGTGACTGCAATCGACATCCACTGGACGGATCATGTGATGGCACAGGCTGTATGGCAGAAATGGATCAGTAACGCCATCGCAAAAACTATCAATATGCCTGGAGACGTGACAGCAGAAGACGTCAAATGTGCATATCTGCTATCCCATGAGCTGGGTCTGAAAGGTGTTACCGTCTTTAGAGATGGTTCTCGTCATGAACAGGTTCTTCACATCACTGGCCAGAACACCGGCGAAAGGGCGTTTGCTGTTACCCCAAGCAAGTATGTAGTCGATTATGTCTTCAGCAACATAAAAGAGCCCTATGTTCTACAGCAAATGGAAAAGATATTCAAAGACTCAGGGACAGAGGACGAAAAGCCTACAGCGATGACGGCGGTTATTTCACCTCAAGAATCTCTGTCTGCAGCAAAGAAGTCTGCTTCAATATCTGCCATCATGCAGAATACGGACATACAAGAGGATCGATGCCCGACGTGTAATGCGAGGCTAATAATCACTGAAGGATGTAATATGTGCATTGAATGCGGCTTTAGTGGATGTGGATCCGGCTAGGTCCTTTACCATTACTACTACCCTTCTTCTCTTTTTGGTTCACTAGGTCAGTGATACACATAAGGATAACCAAGATAGCTGCCAAAACTGTGTTGGTGACTGAGTGCAACAGTGACGCATCTTCACAATTACATTGGGCAACATGAAGGGCTTGGTGGTAGCACACCTTCTGAAGCATGTGGTATTGCTATAGTGAGAATGACAAGTGGAGGACACTAGTTGAAATGTGTCTCATAAATTATAATCTTGGATATTATGAGGGTTCTACATTGATAGGAAGTGAGGTAAGTGCCTAACATAGTCATACTCCTCAACGAGATACTCGGTCTCAACGAAACTGTCTCTGGGAGATTGACACTAATTAGTTGCAGAAACCACAAGCGGGGAACTCGCATCACGTGCGGATTTTGAGTGTTGCATCCCCTATATCGTATACTATGTGGACAGGTGGTGTATACAGCAGTAGCCCCTCCTCCTTAATCTTTTACCCTTTTCTTATTTTAGAATTAAACACTTACTGCTATGGCTGTGTTGTTGTCTGCCATCGCCCGAGGGGTAATAGGGACCATAAAAATAGTTTTAAATTCTGCTTTGTGTACATTACTAATGAAATGTCAAATGTCAAAATCAATGAGAGTCCTAACCACTTTATAGTGCTGGACGCCATTGGACGGGGACTAAAGTCTTTTGACAAAGTTGCCAAGGTTACCCGGCTGGACAAGGCCCAAGTTGAGCTAATCCTAAATGATCTGATTGAACAAAGACTTGTCATTCGCACTGAAAAGAAAGGCTTCCTTGGAAGAACTAAGGTAGAGCTGACCCTCAGCCACACTGGGCTCCAGCTGCTCAATTCCAAAAAGCAGGAACTCGAGAAGCAAATGCAGCAGATCCAACAATGGCAAAGCAATGGCCAGACGCAGCAGCTTCAAAGCTACATGGACAATAACCGTATGTGGATGCCGATGATGCTGTTCTCCGGTATCATGAACGCCATGTTCTTTATGTCCATGATATCGATGTTGGGAATGGCAATGAGTCCTGCCGAGAGTGGTATTGTAGGCGACGACGGATCTGGAACAGCCGCAGATTCGGGCGAATCAGCTGCAGGAGCCGAGGATAGCGGTGCCGGAGCAGACAGCGGTGGTGGCACTGATTTCGGTGGCGACTTTGGCGGCGGAGATTTTAGTTTCTAGCCTCTTCCAATTTTTTGACTATTTGCTTCTTTTTTGAATGATGCCTAGCTGCAAGCACAGTCAGAAACATCGTGGTTGAGACAATTACTATTGTTCCTGCAGGCGCCAGATTTGCAGCATATGAAATTGCGATACCCATCACTACTGAAAATATTGATATTGATACCGATATCAGAGCCGTTATTCTGAATCCTTTGTTAAACAATAGCGCAGTGACATTTGGGATCACCAAAAGTGACGAGACAAGTAGGATCCCAACAAGCCTCATCGACACAATGACTGCTACACTTGCAAGAATTATGAAAAGATAGTTTAGCTTTGAAATTGGCAGGCCACTGACCCGTGCTTGCTCTTCATCAAAGGTGATGTACATCAGTTTCCTATAGAGCAGGATGATTATGGACAGAATGATGCCAGTCATTGCCAGTATCGCTAGGGTGTCCTCTATGCTGACAAGCATGATGCTTCCAAACAAGAAGCTGAACAGGTCAAGCGTGAACCCGCCTGACACGCTTATGAGTAGTATGCCAAGTGCAAGGCCGGACGACAACAATATTGCAACAGTCGCATCCGCCGGTATCTTGGTAGATTGACGTAACTTTGTGATGCCCACTGCTCCTAGTATGGAAAGCGTGAGACCAGTCCAAAGAGGGTAAATGTTGGTAGCAAGCCCTATTGCTATGCCTCCAAACGCGGCGTGAGAAAGCGCATCACCAAAGAGCGAGTTGCGTCTTAGTACAAGAAACAGCCCGACCACTGATGAGGTTATGGCCACCGCAATGCCCGCAATGAGTGCGCGCTGCATGAACCCGAATTCCAAAACTTCCAAAATCATCTACTCTCATCCCATATGAGTGTGGTTGTGTAGGTGCATGTGAGCCTGCATGCTAGATTCTGAATATGCCTTGAGGAGATCAGGATTTTCAAAAAATTCGTATGTCTTGCCGTGAAAGAACATTGAGCGGTTGATACATGCCACGCTTGTGGCAAACCTATTAACTGCATCAAGGTCGTGCGATGCCCAGATTATGGTAATCTTGTTCTCCTGATTCAGCTTTTTCAAAAGCAAATAAAACCTGTTTTGCATTTCAAGATCGATGCCTGTCGCTGGCTCATCTAGTATCAACAGCTTAGGATTGTTCACCATTGCCTTTGCTATCAATACGCGCTGTTGCTGGCCGCCAGACAGCTCGCCCACTCTGCGATCCTTTTCTTCAAGCAGACCTACGGTTTCAAGCGCCAAAGCTATTTTCTCTTTAGATGTTTTGCCAGTAATAGTGATCCCAAGTGACACAATTTCTTCAACTGTTGCGGGGAAGTTCTGCTCAATCGTTTTCTTTTGCTGTATGTATCCTATGCTTTTGAAGACTTTGTTGTTCTTCTTTTTAATGTCCTCTCCAAGAATTTCTATTGTGCCTGTGTAGTCATCAAGCAGCCCTAGCATGCAGCTAAAAAGTGTAGTCTTGCCGGCGCCGTTTGGGCCTATTATTCCAAGTATGTCTCCCTCATCAATTGTGAACGAAATGTTATTCAGAACCAAGCTACCTGAATATGCATATGAGAGCCTGTCGACCTGGACTATCTGCATTGTAGACCCTCCTTAAGACTTGCAATATTCTGCATCATCTTGTCAATATATCCTATGCCTGCTGCCTGTTCCTCTTTGTCAACCCCTTCAATTGGGCTCAATACTAGCACCTTGCCGTTTGGGATCTCGTTGGCAATTGTATCTGCAAGCCTGCTGTCAACCAGATCTTCTGAATAAATGACATTGATATCTAATCCGTTTGCAAGCTCAATTATCTGCTGAATTGTCTGCGGCAATATTTCCCCCTCCGGCGAAACGCCATGGATGCTGTGCTGCCTCAGGCCATACCTTTCTGAAAAGTAGATAAATGCGTCGTGAAATGCTATAAAGTCTGATTTGTTACAGTCGGCAAGCTCTGACCTGATAAAAGCATCAAGTGAGTCAAGCTCTGCGGAAAATCGGCCAGCATTTTGATTGTAATAATCTGCGTTGGCCGGGTCTGACTTGGCCATCACATTGCGGATCTTGTCTATCTGATGCTTTGCAAGCACTGGGTCTAGCCAGATGTGAGGATTAACTCCAACGACAGCATCACCTTCGTGCACGTGCTCATCATCTCCCATTTCCTTTTCTTCTCTATGATCAAATTCGATCCCTTCGCTAGTATTAGCAATAACTTTGGCCTTCATGTCATTTGCCCATTTTTCAAAACCTGCCCCATTGATGACCAGCACATCGGCCGAGCGTCCCCTTGAAATATCCTCTGCTGTAGGCTCCCAGTCGTGTGGCTCTATACCTGCCGGGACAAGACTTGACACATCTGCCCTATCGCCAGCAACCCTGGAGGCAAATTCGTAAAGCGGGTAAAAGGACGCAATAACTGTCATCTTTTTATGCTCTTCTCTATCTTGCTGAGCTGGCCTGCCCGTCTGAGCAGTGGCAATCATTGCAAGTGGAATCAATATGGCAATGGCTGCAAGAGCGGCTCTGCTTTGATTCATTCTACTTTTTCTGACCGTTATTAAAGATATATACCTTTGTTATTAAAAAATATGGAATTCCTTATAAATAACTTAATAATAATACATCGCATTGACGATAGTAAGTGTTTCACTTAATAACGATATCTTGACAGAGATAGACAACTTGCAGAAAGCATTAGGCTTTTCTGGCAGATCTGAGATTGTAAGAGCAGGCATCAGAAATCTTCTGGCAGAAGAAAAAGACAGACAGGATTTGTATGGCGAGCTCTTTGCAGTTCTTTTGGCAATACACGATGAAAAATCAGACGATCAGGTGACAGAAATGCGACACGATTATGATAAGCTGATCACTACCCATATACACAACAAGATAGACAGAGACCGATGCCTTGAAATATTCCTGCTAAACGGCGAAGCTGCAGAGATAAAGGACATGACTAAGAAATTCCAGTCAAACAAAAAGATGGATCATGTAAAGCTGATAGCAATGTAATGTAGTAACAGGATAATCCGATAATCTCTATGATCACTTTTTTTACAAGCCCGATTGGGCTTGGACATGCAACTCGCGACATTGCTATTGCAGAGGAACTGAAAACTGACATCCAGTTTGTAAGTGGTGAAGGCGCATCAACCCTGATAGCAAGAAAAGGATTCAAGTCTCTCGACGTTTACAAGCCTAATAAATTCATTGTCGAATCCGGGCAGCTTCAGCATGTATTCAAGTGGATCTTGAGGTATTATTTGTATTACAAAAAGTGCAAGGCTATTGCAAACGAAATTCTGAATAATCGTAATGGATTGATAATAAGCGATGAGGACTTTGCCTCGATTGCAGTAGGCAACAAGATGGGTCAAAGGCGCATACTAATAACCGACATTACCGAAACCCATTTTACAACTGGCCTAGCGTCAATAATGGAGAAAAAGATGAACAAGTCAATGCATAATATTATGCAGATGTGCGACTGTGTCATCATTCCTGAAGTTGGAGACGACAGAGAAAATATCCGCTATGTTGGCCCTGTAGTGAGGCAGGTTAGTGCTGACCGCAACACGCTGCGCAAACGATTTGGGTTTAGGAAAAACGCAATACTTGTCAGCGGCGGAGGAACAGATGCTGGCAAATACCTGATTCAAAAGGCAATAGAGGTGCATTCCTCACTTCAAAGCAAGCTAGATTCAGAACTCATAATCGTGCCTGGCCCTTCGCTAAGACTGCCTGATTCAAGGGAGTATCGTAACCTTGGTTTTGTCAACAACATGCATGATCTAATCTACGCTGCTGATCTCGTAATATCCCTAGCTGGCAGATCTACGATGGATGAGTCTATGGCATACGGAACGCCTGGAATTTTTATACCGATAAAGAACCACTTTGAGCAGGAGCAGGGCGCAGCACGCCTTGGCTTCAAGTATGAAGATATTTTTCGACTTGACTACCTGATCGAAGAAAAGATCGGATGCAGAAGCAACGCAATGGATATGAAGGGTGCCGCAAAGGCAGCCAAAATTATTTCTATGCTTATGTGATGTATACAATTGGAAAATCTTGTACCCTGAAAAATGATATCCCATTTCCATCAAAACTTGCAATCCCCTTAAATTATGAATCCCATGAGATGGCTCGTTGTTCCATTTCTATCTTTGGTCTTATAGTCATTCGTGGAGTTAATTCATATAACTCAAAGATGAATTAGCTGTATGTGATAAATGTAGAATATGCTTGTTGACCAAAACCTAAAAACATCTTTATGATTATTTAGATGACATCTAAAATTACATTTCCGGTAGAGGGTATTAATACTCCTAGTCTGCTGATTCATAGCAGTGTGAAGCCAAGCACGCTTGGAGAACTACTTGGTCAAGATTACAAGAGGATATCAAAAGAAATAGAGAAGTTCATCTCTGATTATATTTCTAAAAGCTCTGCAAAGGGGCTAGTAATAGGATTGAGCGGTGGCCTTGATTCGTCTGTCGTTCTGAAATTAAGTGTAAATGCACTTGGAGCCTCAAAGGTGCTTGGACTTGTTATGCCAAGTGACACTACTCCAAATGATGATACCAATCATGCAATAGATCTAGCCAAGGAGCTCAGGATAAAATATCGAGTTATAGATATCTACCCGATAATCAGAAAATTTGAAGAGATTCTGCCTGAGGACAAGGGGGCAAGAGGAAACCTGATGGCAAGAATTCGCATGAGCCTTCTATATTACTATGCGGGGGTTAATGGATATCTTGTGGCAGGCACTTCTGATAAGAGTGAAATCCAAATTGGATATTTTAGTAAGTTTGGAGATGGAGCCGCAGATATCATGCCAATAGCTGGATTGTACAAGACACAGGTAAGATCTCTTGCAGAATATCTGGGTATTCCTGTAGTAATTGTTGAGAAGAAGAGCAGCCCACGGCTCTGGCACAACCACCTTGCAGAAGCGGAGATAGGAATGGATTATGAAATGATAGACCCGATACTGCACCTGTTAGTCGACAAGAAAATGCGGTTAAAAGATGCAACAAGAAAGCTAGGAATACCTACAAAACATGTCAATAAGGTCAAGAAGATGATAGAAAAAAGCTTGCATAAACGTAGCCCTGCTGCTATCGTCCCTCTATGATCTTTTGTTTACTTGTAGGCGTGAATCTATTCCAAATTTGAAAAGTCCCATTGGCGCCTCTCCCATTTAATGGTATTGTGTGGATCTCAGCAGACACACTCTATGGCCCCATCACTTCTTGGCTGGAAGGTTCTTATCTTTGCTCTGCTTTCAAGTCAAGCCCTGGTGGCAAATGCTTGACCTCTCTACCTTGGAATACCGCCAATGACCTTACTCAAGAACAATGAGGACTTGATTGCAGACCATTCTCGATGCCTCTCAAATTGCGAGTGAGATAGTGTGCTGTGCAGCAGAGAGCTTCTTTTTGGAAAGACAGGCAGACAGGCTGACTGACGCTTGAATCAGGCAGCAAAGGTTGGCAGGACCAAAGCGATGTTCTGCGCGAACTCCCGAGCCTGCGATATAAAATAAAGAAATTTGCAATTAGCAGCTTTGAAAATTATTACTTCTTGTTATGTGTTCCACATATCGCATATCTAGATAATGCATGCTCTCGATGTCGGACAGAAATTCATTAATAATGATATATGTAATTTCTACTTCTGTTATCTTATAGATTCTCAATCAAAGACGGGTAATGAAAATCTTAGTAAGAGTTGAAGTATGATAAGGAAAATAATACAATATTTTTGTCTCGTGTTGGAAGTTCGCTTGATCTTGCATTCTATTAAATATGTTCTGACTCTCTTACGGTATTCGTCGATGGTAATTCATATCTGATAATTCTAGTATGACCTGTCAGCATTTTGTGTGCTCTAATGTGTGAATCAAAGGCGAAAACTAACTGGCAATGTTTACACACCCACATGGATTCCTTATCTTTCATCTATCCTATTCTATCTTCACTCATTTAAAAACAGTGGCAAGTCAATTTGGAATAATAATGAGCTGCACAAATAATCTGTAGCCTCGAAGGATTTACTACATCATTGAATTTTCGAACGATCGCTAATGATCCCATGGAAGACATTGTCAACAGCTTGACCAACTAGCTTGTCAACCCGTATGCAATCGGAATGGTAAATCATGACTGATTTGTAATAAAGGCACGTCTGGACTGCAATTTACACCCATCAAATATTTTTTGAACTTATTTATAAGTATAAAGAAATAATGCGACAATTGTTCAGAGGAATTATCAAAACCTCATTCTTTAATCATGCCAAAAGATCTATAGTACAATA
>JBJMEE010000050.1:0-9774 GCA_045809585.1 Nitrososphaera sp.
CTAAATGGCGGTAGATGGAAAATTGAAGGAGAAGTGAATACGATTAAAGAGACTGTTGAGGTTAGGAGTAATTTCGAGATAGCGAATTTGTAAGACCACGATTTTATCTTAATCATACAATGTCAATAGGCTTTAACATAGCGAAGGCAGATGTTGCTTTTCGCTCTTCTTCTACTATCTATAGAATGGCTTCTTTGCATATAGTTTGCACTTTTAGAGGTCTTTGACATCATAACCTGCTTGAGTCATTTGTTATCCTTATAGTTTCAATTGACAACACAACTGCATTTCTTGCTTGAGAAGAGTAGCTGCCACATACCACTCTTAGTCTACATCATTATTCAACGCATTTATCTCAAATGTTTTGGATGTGATTTGGAAAAATGTATTTTAATAAGCATGAAGGCATCAACATGAGTACATTTATTGAAAAGACCAGTAGCTTCTTTGAATCATCGTTTCGGGACAATGTCAACGAAAACAGGTCATAGAAATTATTCTCCAATTTCCCTAGCTCTTAAAAAATTTCTTTCTCGCAACGAGCTCCCGGGCATTTCACTTGGGACCGAATACATTAGTTTGGACAAGTCTACCGACAGAATCCTAGCAGACAATATCCGATGTCCAATAGATATTCCACCATTTCACAGATCCACAGTAGATGGATACGCCATTTTATCAAACGACACGCTGGTAGCCACAAGAAGCCACCATGTTGTGCTCGATGTAATAGACCAAGTTAGTGCTGGCAAGATCTCCTCCAGCAGAATTTGCTCCGGCAAGGCGGTTGCTATTGCTACAGGAGCAAAAATTCCAAAAGGTGCAGACTCGGTAATAATGATCGAAGACGTCACAGTTGAGGATGAAGGAAGGAATATTCGCATCTCAGACAAAATAGACAATGGAAGTAATGTGACTCCGAGGGGAAATGATCTAAAGAAGGGACAACTTCTTCTTAAAGAAGGAATATGGCTTGCCGCCGCAGATATTGGGCTAATTGCATCGGTTGGGATATCATCTATCCTGGTGTATAAAAAGGTCAAAGTTGCCGTGCTTTCAACGGGCAACGAATTGACAGAACCCGGTTCGAAACTTGGCAATACTTCAGTATTCGATAGCAACAGGTTCATGCTCTTCAGCATGGTAAGGAAGTCTGGGGGAGATCCGATAGATCTCGGGATATGCGGAGACGAAAAGTCTCTCATACAGGCGAAAATAATGCAAGCACTAAAGTATGATGTGATTCTGATATCGGGCGGCTCTTCAGTCGGCGAAAAGGACTATGTTCCTGACATAATAAATGAAATTGGAAAGCCTGGAATTATAATACGCGGAGTTGCGATGAAGCCGGGTTCCCCTACATCTCTAGCCGTAGCAAATGGAAAGCCAATAATCGTACTCCCCGGCTATCCTGTTTCTGCATTTGTTGCCTTTTACACCTTTGGTCAACCATTGATTTACAAGATCCTAAAGACTAACGGTCCACCTGTTGCAAGGCAGATCGCCGAGCTAACATCGGATGTCAAATTACATAAAGGAATGACCACGTTCATTAGAGTGAAAATCGTGAGACATCATCGACGCTTTCTTGCCGAGCCAATATCTGCTGCTGGCGCCAGCCTGCTCTCGACATTAGCTTACTCTGATGGGATAGTGGTAGCGAAGAATAACAGAAGAATGCGCCAAGGAGAAGATAAGCTGCACAAAGGACAGGATATAGAAGTTATGCTGTTGAAAGATGTATATCAGGAGTCTTGAATATTGTCAATATTGAAAGATAACGCAGATGACATTGATAATTCTCTTATTGATAGCTTTGGCAGGGTTGCACGAAAATTAAGGCTCTCTGTGACCGATAGGTGTAATATGCAATGTATCTATTGCATGCCAAGAGATGCAGATAAGAAAGACGAATCTGGAAGCAATAATAATGCTACTGCGAAAAGATGGCTTGCCCAGAGTCAGGTCTTAAGCTACGAAGAATTCCTAAGAGTATCATATATAATGGCTCGACTGGGCATCGAGAAAATAAGGGTCACAGGTGGTGAGCCACTGCTCAGGCCAAAAGTGGAAGAGTTGATTGCAGGGTTATCAAAGATAAAGGAAGTTAGATCGATCAGCATGACAACTAATGGTCTTTACCTTGGCGAGAAGGCAGATCTGCTAAAGAAGAGTGGGCTTCAAAGTGTGAACATCAGCCTCGACACTTTTAAAGCAGGACGCTTTAAAGCCATGTGTGGCATAGATGGCCTGCACAAAGTTCTAAATTCAATTTACGCTGCTGAAAAGGCAGGGTTGAAAGTAAAGCTAAACACGGTGCTTGTGAGAGGATGGAACGACCAAGAGGTTGCGGATTTTGCAAGGTTCGCCCGTGAAACAGGACATATTGTGCGCTTCATTGAATTCATGCCGCTAGACGGGTCTGGAATTTGGTCGCCGGATCTTGTCGTTAGCAAGAGCGAGGTCATCTCCAGAATAAGAAATGACATTGGTGATCTTGAAGAGTCCGGAATTGTTGATGACAGCGACGCTGCCAAATTAAATGAGGATGGATCAGCACCGGCGAGGCTCTACTCTTTTACTGATGGCAAGGGAACAGTTGGATTTATTCCTTCAATGACAGAGCCGTTTTGTGCACAATGTGATAGAGTAAGGATAACTTCAGACGGAAGGCTTCTTACTTGTCTTTTTGAAAATCCTGGTCACGACATTAAGAACCTGCTGCGCAATGGAAAGACTGATCAAGAAATTGCTAATTACATTTTGGAATCTACCCGAAAGAAGCCTGAAGGAGTGATAAATATCATACGATCCAAAGCGTTAAAACCAACTCTGAATTTGATGCATACTATAGGAGGATGATGATTATACACTTTGGATGATATAAAAGAAATGAAGCATCAACAGCATCCGCAATTTATTACCTTGAAAGTCAAATCATTTGCAATTCTCAGAGATATAATAGGGGAGGAACAAATGACATTACAACTCCCCAGAAAACAAGAGGGAACAACTGTTGCAGATTTAAAGATATGGATCCTTGAGATTTATCCTGAAATTTCAGCGCAAAAGATCCCTGTTGGAATTGCAGTTAACGCCAAGTTTGTGCATGACAAATCAATCATAAATGATTTTGATGAAATAGCGCTCTTGCCTCCTATCAGTGGTGGTTAGTAGATTTTGCTCGCTATATCAGAGCATACGATCGATATTGAGATGTTGCTGGAAAATGTCAAGGACAATGCTGCGGGCGCAACTGTTCTCTTTTTGGGAACAGTCAGAAACCACAACGATGACTATGATGTATCTGCAATTTATTATGAAGCATATATCAAGATGGCACAAGAAACCATGGCCAAAATTGAAACAGAAGCTATCAAGAGATGGAATTTGAAAAAGTTTGCTGCCATGCATAGAATTGGCAATTTAAAAATAGGAGAAGTTAGCGTCGCTATTGCTGTATCATCTGAGCACAGAGCTGAAGCCTTTGAGGCAGGAAGGTATGCTATTGACCGAATTAAATCAGAGGTTCCGATATGGAAGAAGGAGATCAGAGGCGACAAAGGCGGCGTCTGGGCAGAGGGCACGCAAGTGAGCATAAGTTGACAAGACATGGGCATGTTTGATATTGGAGACAAGTCAGAAACGCTTAGAATTGCTACCGCTCGTGCAATCGTAAAAGTAGGATCTAAAACCATTCAGTTAATCAAAGAAGGAAAATCGCCAAAGGGCAACATAGTAGATGCAGCCAGAATCTCTGCAACAATGGCAGCCAAGCGAACTTGGGATTTACTGCCATACTGCCATCCTATACCAATAGATCACATCAAAGTCGATATTTTGATCAATACGGAATCGATAGAAGTGGAGGTACAAGTGAAAACTACCTGGAAGACCGGCGTTGAAATGGAATCACTGACTGGCGCGTCTATTGCAGCACTCACCATCTATGACATGCTAAAGCCAGTAGACGAATCACTGGTGATAGAATCTATCAAACTTTTAGCAAAGAGTGGAGGCATGAAGGACTTTCATGAAAAGTACACCAAGCCATTGAAGGCAGTTGTAATAGTGATCAGCGATTCAGTATCAAAAGGTGAACGACCAGACAAGTCTGGCAAGCTTGCTGTTGAAAGGCTCAATAGCTGTGGATTTGAAGTCGTAGATTATAGAGTCATACCTGATGATGTAAGCCAAATAGAATCTTCGTTGATAATTGCATCCGATGAGCGGAAAGTTGATCTAGTGTTGACATGTGGGGGTACTGGTCTTGGACCCCACGACGTCACTCCTGAAGCGACCGGGAAGATCTTGGATAAAGAAGCCATAGGAATCTCTGAAGCATTACGGATGCATGGCCAAAAAAGAACGCCATTGTCGATGCTATCCAGAGGAGCCGCTGGAGTTCGAGGTAAGACAGTCATCGTGAATCTTCCAGGCAGTGTCAAGGCAGTGTCTGAGTCACTAGATGCGCTGATCCCAGGTATATTGCATGCATCAAAGATGCTTGGAGGTCATGGACATTAACGATGAATTAGCCCTTGTGTTTATTGCACCTCTTTTTTTTGGGATAAGCTTCATTTATTCAAGTGTAGGATTTGGCGGTGGCAGTAGCTATATTGCAATTCTTGTGCTTCTTGGAATTAGCCTATTTGTCGTTCCTCCAGTAGCTCAGATACTTAACATAATCGTAGCCGGAATGGCAATGATCAGTTTTGCAAAAGCTAAACACCTTTCACTAAAATTCACTCTGCCGTTTTTATCATCTGTACCTTTTGCCTTTTTTGCAGGAACAATTGCGCTTCCGGAGCGGCATATTGCCCTGATCTTTGTCCTAGCACTGTTTGCGGCATCAGCTGCTCTGTTTTTGTCCGGAATAAGGGGCAGGTTTGAGAGATTACAAGAAAAAGAGGCAAGGGTATTGAGGCTATGGGATTTTCGGAAAATAGTATTAGTTGGGGTTCCCACAGGAGCTGTCCTAGGTGTTGTAGCAGGACTTGTAGGTATAGGGGGCGGGATATGGCTTTCCCCCTTGCTCATACTTTCCAGGATGGCTGATCCAAAACGCGTAGCCGCAACTTCCAGCGTATTCATAGTAGCAAACTCTGTGAGTGGGTTTCTGGGACAATCGGTGAGCAAACCTATTGACGTTTCAATCTTGTTGCCTCTGGCATTAGTGGTGTTGGCGGGCGGGGTGTTAGGATCTAGGTTGGGCGCATTAACGCTTAATCACGACAAAATCCGCGTCATAGTTAGTGCCATAGTGGCCGTGGCGGGACTTAACCTCATGATCAAATTCTTGATCTCCTGAAGATATAAGCCTAGAATGCTATCACGAAAATTAGTCGATCATGCCACAGTTTCTTCTACTGAATGATAGCCCGTTGATCCATTTGGATAGTTATCTCTAATTTCTGCAGTTTGCATACTTCCAGCTTTGTCTGTTGCTCTTACAATAATGTTGTATTTTCCTTTATTTTGTGGAATCCAATCTAGAGCCCAAAGAACCCAAGAGTTACTTGAAAGTGGATCTTTGATGTTTGCAGTCTGCCATGTGTTTCCGCCATCTGTGCTGACTTCTACCTTTGATATTCCCCTGTCGCCAGCAAAGGCTATGCCAGCTATTGGGCTTTTGCTTCCTATGGCCGCAGCATTAGTAGTAGTAGACAATTCTTCAAACCTGTTCCGCAATGCATCTCCAGGGAAGGCAATCTTTGAATGAGTTTGATATTTGGCATTATTTGCCCAACCTCTTCTCTGCCAAAATCCCTCATAGACAGTATCGACCAGTTCAATATCAGTTATCCACTTTGCGTTCATCATTCCATATAATCCCGGGACAATTGCTCTTACAGGAAAGCCGTGTTCTGGGGGCAATGGGACACCATTCATCTCGTACGCCAGTATGGTTCCATCCATTAATCCCCTGTCAATGGGTATTCCAACATCATAACCATCAGAGCATCTAAAGACAATGTAAATCGCCTCAGGCAAGACTTGCGCCTTTTCTAATATGCTTTTCAGTGAAACTCCCTTCCAATATGCAGTACTAATGAGATCACCGTCAATCTTGTCGCTGATGCATTCCAGCGTGGCAAACTCACTCGTGGAAGGCATAGTCTTTAGTTCTTCATAAGTAAACTGCTGAGGACCACTCTTTATTAGACCTCGAATATTGAGCCTCCAATTGTTTGCATCAACAGACGGCACAATTATGTTTGTGTCTATTCTGTAAAACTTTTCGTTAGGGGTTACTTCTGAAGCTAAAAGCGGAGCAAGTGTCTCTTGAGCAAATATGCTGCCTGCAGGTATATTGGCTGAAGGAAGAGGCAACGGTATTTTAGGACTGGATACTGGCATTGACGGCTTGCTATGGAATGGAAAGCTTCTGGCCCAGAAAACAAAAATGGCTACTCCAACAGCGCTAGCTGCCATTGCAAGGAATTGCCTTCTACTTATTCTCCGAATGCCTGAAGCGGCGGTGGTGGTGGTTGTATCAGGCTTTTTTCCGCCCCCTTCTTCTATATCTGCGTCGGAAGCGTTGCGAGGTTCAATTCTCTTGGTAATATTACCTCTCTGAAACAAATACGATAGTGTGCGACCATAGGCGACATTTGGAAGAAGAAGAAAAAGGAGAGCATACTGGATCTCTGATGATCTCGTCAGTAATTCATTTAGTTGTAAAAGGAAAGCGCTTATTACAGCCATCACAAGATAGGGAATAAACGAAAGTTGTATTAGATTTACAATTACAGGCTTGTCAGAGAGTCTGAGGTATAGCTTATAAAGTAATATTGCAAGCGCACCATAGAGAACCAGGTTGAATGCAATTGCTGCAGTAAATGCAGCGTATTTTGCCAGCGAACCAAATGTCTCAACAGAAAAAGACTCTACCTGCCCCGGAGTTAGGGAGAATAGTGTCTGAGAGGCAAGTTCTGGGATAAATAACCCTCCTGCAATGATTCTAAAAACCGCAGAGACTACTAGAGCGACGATTCCAGCAATGAGACCTAGTGCAAAATTTCTCATTATTATATTCATATTGCTATCGCCTTAGAATTTTCTCAGAATACGGCTTTTCAGATCTTTTTCTACCACAAGATCCTGTACATTTGGTCCAACAGCATGACCATACCAAAATTGGCTTTCCCAACACGAGGAGGAGTAGAGCAATATATACAGCTGGTGAATATAGTCAAAGATTGATTAAAACTTTTTTCCAGATTTGATTTCTGTCTGCAAGCATTTTCTTCTTCTTGCTTCGTATTGAACGTTGATAAGTGCATCGTTAGAACTAGCAGAGAGAAAGTCTATTGGTCTTTTGAGACAGGAACTGAACGGGTATCATAAGATGCATGTTTTTAGATCATTTATGACTCTCTACATAGATCACCACAGTTCAATCGTCTAGGATAATAAGAAAAAGGAGTAGAGCAATTGAAATGCGCTAAGCAAAGCCACCATTAGCGCGCAGCACCTGACCGTTGACCCAGCCGCCATCTGGGCCTGCAAGGAACGACCCTATGCGGGCAATGTCTTCGGGCTGACCAAGGCGTTCCAGTGGAGGGAGCTTGCGCAGCTCTTCGATCTGAGCCTCTGCCTTTCCGGCTAGGAACAGCTCTGTGGCCACAGGACCAGGAGCCATAGCGTTGACAGTTATATTGCGACCCCGCAGCTCATTGGCAAGTACTCGGACAGTTAAGGTGAAAAGCATTTGTTGCCAATGTAATTATTTTTTTCCGCTTTCGCATTGCCGTTGACCATAGGTTAATCAGATAGTGGCAATGCTGCAACATGTAGTAAAATCCTGCCATGCTTTTAATTATCCGTACAATTCTCGCGACCATGAGTGCAGAGGCCAATACTCCGATTCCAAAGATAAGCTAGAAGGTGAACGAATATCGAGAGCATATTCACTCTAACGTTGGCTTCTAGTCCTATCACACTTTTACAGATGTAGGATGCCAACTCATGCTTGGCGGCGGGAAAAGAATCTCGTTGCTTTTGCCACCGCTATGGCAGATGCGCCAGCTACCGCCACCACAAACGTGACAGTGCTAAATGGCAACATTGCAGGGAGCGCGGCTAGCGTGGCTACCAGAACAGCTGCGACCACTCCTACGATAATAACTAGAAGTCTGCCGTCAACCTTCCTGCTTGCAGCAAGACCAATTGGCCATAAGTATACAGCACCAATGAGGGAGCTTGCAATGACACCAGCCAAAATGCTGCCAGCCTCGCCTCCAAGCGCGGCATACCCCTTTTCGGCTGTCATGAGTATTCCAAACAAAGGATACAAGGCGATTTTTACGACACCTTGAAGCCAAGGCTGCTCTCTCTCGTAATCTGCAACTTGCGGACTGAACGCATAGTAGATGGAATTGAAGGTATCCATAAACGCTGAACCAGATACGGTCGACAAGATGTAGTGGTCGCGAAAGTTGCGCAAATACATGACCTGTGGAGACAGTTCGGAGCCAAACGCAGCTGTTGCAATAAGGCATTGAGAGGGAGATGATGGCTGCTGTGGCTGTGGATTTGTTGTTGATGTAGTATTGCCGCTTCCTTGCAGCACAGCCAGATCAATCTTGGCGCTTTCACCTTGACTGTTGATGTTGTTTGCAGCCAGTGTGACCGTTCCTGCCTTTGAGAAAGTGTATTCATAAGAATAGGTACCAAAGTCTGACAGGAGGTGGTCATTGTGAATCTCGATGCCATCCTGTATTAATACAAAGTCGAACGACGATCCTCTGATGAGGTCGCCTGTAGCCGGATCTTGGATGTTCATGACAAAGGTCGTGGGAACTCCGGTTTCAATTATGTCCGGGCCCCATGACAGCTGGAAGAGGAACTTTTCGCTTGGCAGCGACAGTATGTCAAGAGGGAATTTCGGTTTCTCTGACGGCTGCAATGTAAAGGCAGCAATGTCGTTGTTATTGTCATTTATGATATCAGCAAAGCGGCTCAGCATTGCGTTGGAGACAATAAAATGCACTATGCGGTTCTGCTCAGACGTGTAGTCGTCGATGACTACCGCTTGCGCCTCAAGATCCTTACCGTTCAGCGTCACACGATAGCTGTTGGTTTGCAGTTCTTCCAACGATTTGGGGAACTGAACCTCCACATGGAGCACTGGAACCTGCGCGATATAGGCGCGGTCCCACGTAAAGGGCATTTGAAATGAGATGGTCTTGTTGGAATAGTCAAAATTGATTATTTCGTCATAGTATGTTTTTACCACCATTTGATTTTGACCCTGTGGCGTGTCAAGATCAAATGTGTAAGCATCACCGACGCTGATATACAGGTCAAACTTTTGATCCGCCTCTACTGAAATGCCCGTGCTGCTCTTTTCAATCATTATAGCAATATGGTACAACCCGCCAGCTGACAAGATCTTGCTTCTTAATTCAACGGGATTTCTCTGGCTTACTTCTATTTGCTGGCTTGGTGTAGCTTGACCATTTATCTCCCAGCCTACAATATCGCTGTCTGGGGTCAGGTTTGCCTTGACAACGCCATCAGAAGATCGGAAGCGCTGATCAAGCAATGTCTCATTTCGCAGATCGACAGATATCCTGTAGTCTATGCCTGCTATAGTGATGTTGTTATTTTCATCATGCGCCCTTATTACAAGGGTCGGCTTTGGAGAATCTGGAACTGGCAGAAAGGACGGGTTTATCATCCCTTCCACAGTTACCTGCTTTCCTTGGACAGTAACAGGTGGCGCCTGATCTTGCCCAAGGCCATGACCATATGCGCTCACCATAAAAG
>JBJMEE010000051.1:0-3801 GCA_045809585.1 Nitrososphaera sp.
ATAGAAGATGATTTTTACTCGTTTCCTTGAAAAAACATATGTAAAATATACAGAACGTGTGTATATGGCGGGAAACTCCTGCAGGAGAAGGACAGACTTCATCTTACAAAAAGGTAAGAGGAGAAGAAGAATGAGAATAAAAAAGATGGACTTCCTAATGCACAAGTTTAAAAGATAACTTGTGATCTCGTTAAGACATGGATTTTACGGTCAAGATAGGCGCCTCAAAAGAACGCACCATAACAGTCAACACAAACCAGACTACTATCTTTCTCTGGGAGGGCGAAAATGTTCTTTCCACGCCCTCCATGATAGCTGAAATGGAGGAGACATGCCGGCTTCTTCTCAAAGAGCAAGTGATACAAGACTCTGAATGGGACTCAGTTGGCACAGTAGTCAAAATAGAACATCTCGCTGCTACTCCTGTTGGAGCCGAGATATTCCTCAAAGCTGAGGTGGTATCGGTAGATGGCAGGCGCGTCATGTTCAGGGTGGAGGCCCGAGACAAGGTTGAGAAGATTGGTGAGGGAACACATGAAAGATTTATAATAAATGTTCCTCGCTTTCGTGTGAAATTCAATGAGAAGCAAAAACAACTTCAAATATGAGCAGCGGCACCGAACATCGCAAGATATGAGCCGATTTGTGTAGGTATTATATCATTCTATGAAAGTTCTATATATACATAGAATTATATCATCAATTCAGAAAAGTGTTGGTCGAACGCTATTCTAATACTAAAGCAAGGAACCAAGAGTATCTAGCCGTATAATATCCGCACCTGAAGAACTTAATTGAATGACACTTCTATTAATAGCGAATTCGTCACCGATGACATTATACGTCCATCATTTTCGCAGCAGTGTTGTAGGATGATACGGACGAGAGAGATATATCATCAACAAGAAAGCTCCCTATGGATGCCTACATTATAAGACATGTTCCAGAGAACGTGCTCGGACCAGTAGTTGGGTTGAAGTAGCAAATTTCCAAATCTGCCACCAACGAACGTTGCACTGATGGTCATTGAGATTAATGACGTGTGTATCGTTGCACGCCGAGACAGATGCTATATGGCCTGTAAGATGGCGGCGAAAGCATCAGTGTGGCCATAGATATAATGTAAGGCCCCCATTTCCTCATGTCTCTCTCACACATAAAATATCATATACACCTATAGCCATCTTGACCATCTGTGGAAATAATTGACAAGTTGAGACAGCTGAGCATCATAGGCTCCATAGCAGTGATGCCTGACTTTTTCGTTGACCGCATAATCCGGCTCGAGTCAAAAGAGAATCTTTTTGACATGCTTACCGAAAAGGCAAAGGTTGGAGGCGGAAGTTTTAGAGGTATCCCTACAACAGATATCAAGGGTGGAAACGCTGTTAATGTGGCATACTGCCTTGCAAAGCTGGGTGCCAAAGTCTCGCTTTTTACGATTGCTGACGAGTTGGGCACTATAATGATAAGGCAGGCATTTTCACGATTCGGTGATAAGGTTTCACTCAGAATAGCCAGCGGCAGAAATGGCCTTACTACATCTTTTGAGTTTCCTTACGAAGATACACATGTAAACGTGATGGTGAGCGACATAGGAGATAATGCAAATTTCGGTTCCGAAAGGATAACCTCTGAAGCAGACAGGACAATGTTAAAGAATGCTGATGGCGTGATGGTAGTCAATTGGGCCAGTAACCTGAGGGGGACAGAGCTAGCAGAATTTTCTTTCACGAACTCACCTAGCGCCTTCCATTTCCTTGCCACTGCTGACATTGAGACAAGGAAGCATGATTTTCGTGATTCGCTTGTTAAGCTTGCAGCCTTGACTGACTGCCTCAGCATAAACGAAAACGAGTGCAACTCGCTTGCCGATGCACTTGGCTTTGGACGTCTACTTGGACCCAGTTACAGCGCAAATGAAGTCAAGGTAGTGGCTAAAAAAATCGCCGAAAGAGTGGGCATCAGCACTGACCTCCATACAAAGGTAGGTTCGGCGTGGTCAAATGGAAAAGAGACTGCGTTTGCACATACAATCAAGGTCGAGGCAAAAAGACTGACTGGTGCAGGAGACACATGGGATGCGGCTGCCATCATTGGTTATCTTGTAGGTCTGCATCCCCAAGACCGACTCCTGTTTGCCAACTGTTGTGCCTCGCTCTACATAAGGGATCCAAACGGCGAACCCCCCTCAATGAACCAGGTCTTTGAGCTGATAGAAAGGGTGTCATAGCGATTACGCCATTTTCCGTGCATCGAAAGGTTCCTTTATTGAGCGTAACATGAAAAGCATTTTGTGAATGTAACGCTGCTTTGATGGAATTTCGACCAGCTTGCGTTGATAGAAATCGATCAGGTGGTCTATGAGACAATCAGCGTCTCCTCTGTTATCCGACAGGTTGACCATTATCATTGAGAACCAGTATTCTACTAATGCATCATCGCCATGCTTTTCCTCAAGCTCTACAAGAAATGCAAAATTGGAATGGCACTTCCTGCAAAGCCCATGGTGTGCCCTTGCGTAAGACTTGGAGACATAGTGTCCGCACCTTGCCTTCATGACCTGTTGTTATAGCTAGCAAGCATAATATTTGAATTTCTGCAGTAGGAGGTGTTTTAAATTGACGATCAATCCTGTAATATATTTTGATGATAGAAGCTGAAGACTCAATACGAGTATTAGACACCATAGCTAAGAACCTAATGGGGGTAGCAAACAACAAGTCAAACTTTGAGCGACTGCCTGACACCTTCTGGGGGTACTACGCAAGAGGGCACAACAACAAGGGCAGATTCGGGGTTTTTGTTGTGTATTCGGAGAATGGAAACGACGTAGATGAACTGATCAAAATGTACGAGCAGTGGGTTGCTAAGAACAAAACTAGGTGATCTGTTCCATTATCCATTCGCGGAATTTCACTATTGCAAAATCCTCTGACTGCTTGACAAACACCGGGTCTTTAACGCGCCACTGATCCTGAGGAATACTGTCAAAGAACTCTTGCATGCATAAAATAAACCGGAAGCGCAGATTGCGCGCATTTTCCACAATACCATAGCGATACAGGATCTGGGCTATTTTGTCAAATGCTTCATCGTAGCTACGCTTGAATGCAGGTATCTTGAAAGTTTCATTCAGTATTGCAGAAATTGCATCAAGGTCATCCTGTAGAGTTATTATCATATGCTCTTGCTATCTAGATGTGTCCCACTTTTTTGTGTATAAAAGGCTTTTATGTTATTGCCTCAAAGTTGAGTGTTGCATTTTTGTTGTTGCTTCTGCTACTATTAGCACTACTAAAGAGCATTTCACCTATTGGAATGAGTAACGAATTCAGGACCAATACACACTATCTTGTCTTCCTTCTAATGCCTCTTTTTGCCAAGCAACAACAGAAGAGCATTTTTTTGGATATAACACAGTCAGAGGATTCTAAATAAAAAATTACTAATAAAACGATGCGGGGGGTGGGATTTGAACCCACGAACCCCTAAGGGATGAGGTGTCCCAGTCTACTACAACATCTGAGCATCGTGTCACCATCAGAATAGGGATGATGAACTCACGCCGTTGACCAGGCTTGGCAACCCCCGCCCACATTTTTTATTAGTTGTGCTATTTCTGCCTCACTAGAATAATATTGTTGTTCTTATTCGATGTTAATTGGCACGCCACCGCCGCTCCTGCTCTTGAGCTTAAAGGATACTTCCAGTATGCCATTCTTATAAGAGGACTTGGCAGTAGTCGAGTCGACTGTTTCAGGCAGTTCAACTCTTTTGTGATAACGAGGCTGTCCTGTG
>JBJMEE010000052.1:0-2868 GCA_045809585.1 Nitrososphaera sp.
AAGGCGATGCCGATTTAATCATAATTACTCTACCACAGAGTTCTGTTAACCATTTAATCATAAATTTCCGTTGATACTGGTTCCTCCTCCTTCCTCCCCTGCTCCTCATCTGTCACCATTAGATAGTCTATAGCTGTCGTCTTTCTAGTTTAGTTATCATCATCCTCCTCCCGTATTACCCAGTCGGCGACATAATGCCAGAAGATGCTGAGATGGGTTTCGCAGATAGCTCGCCCGCATATATAACAATCAATACTTTTGATAGGCTTGCAATAATTATTCTTGATTATTTTACCTTGAATTCTTAAATGAATGCATAGATATCTACATATCAACAAGAGGCTAATGTTAAGAAAAAAAATGCTGCTAAACAAAAGGACAGTGATAGTAGCATCTGCTTCCGCTGCCATTCCTTTGGCTGCAGTGTTAATTGTCATCGCTACGCGCAGAGCAAAGCGTAAATCACTACAGACTAGTAAATTTTTGAGGCAGACAAGTTCAAAAACCGGTGTTGTTATTACAACTGCTCCCGGTCAGCACCAGCAAAATGATAAATCACAATTGGAAGCTCAATTCCCTTCGCGAGACTCAGAGACAAAAGCAACGACTACAATTAACACCATTGCTATCAAGACAACTATTGCTGACAAAGATGCCACCAACTCTGCGGCAATACCATCACCGTTAGTGCCTTCCACTACTTCTGATAGCGCACTGGCAATTTCTCCTCAGACTCCAAAAGAGGAGGAAATATCAGTTTCCGAAGAAGCTAGGAAGGCAGGAGAATCGCTGAAAGAACTTATCATAACAGCTATCAAAGAGGCAAAAGATTCTGCAACGGAAACAGGAAAGCGGCTAAAAGAACAAACTATCAATATTGCTTCTACAGTTGATTCAAAAGATATTCACTCGTTAGGAGATAATGTCAGTGCCTCCGTCCAGCTCTTTGAAGAGGTAATGGCTGAAATCCGTAAAGAATCCTACGATGAACAGATAAAGTTGCTGGACGTCTATAAAGATCTTTTACAGACACACATCAAGGTAGTCGAAGCAAGAGGCAGAATGGCAAGCAAACTAAAATCTGGCGCTTGACGCACGCACACTCCATTTTCACAAGCTCTGCATTTTCACCATCACCCATAGTTAGTGCCTCTTTCTTTAGAGCTAGTATTAGGTCTGCATCCTGGACGAAAATGCTTGGCGATATATATCCTCCTACAATCGACTCATAGCCCGCGCATATACATATCCAGATAATCAAGCAGTTTCAATTTTCAGCCAGCCAAAAAATTTAAAAAAGTCGTTCAATTTGAATTGATTTAAATCTTCCTCCATCAGATCTTGTTACTTGCTTGAGCGCACAGAAAGATGTCTCAATTTCTTTGGCTGAAAGTTCCATAGCCACAGGCAACGTCCTGCATGGCACCGGGGTCATCAACTACAGCGGGAGATTTGATAGCGTCGTAGTAAACTCCCAAATAGAGAACTCAAGTGACGTATTCTCATACACTAGTCTTAATGGGAAAAACATCAAACATCCTTATGCACGACTATCAATATTTAAGTCAGAGCTTGCAGGCAGAAATACCATCGAATTCACGGCCACCACGAGCCATGTTCCCGCAGGTGAATACACTAACGCTAAATTTCGTGTATCGATAATACAAGAGCATAAGGAAGTGGTAAGTGACATCGCTTATTTAAGAATAGTAAAAGCTTAAGCGAAGTTCTCTACGATTTTGACTACCCCTTGCATGTGGGGATGCGGCTCGCAGTGATATGGGTATTCTCCAACCTCTGTAAATGTAAAGTCGAAGGTTTCGCCTGGTGGGATAATTCCCCCATGCTTGAGCGAGTCAAAGTCGCCATTGATTTTATCGACGTAGCCATTGTCAGAAGTTACTGTGTGGCCTGTGACATCACCGTTGGTCCAGGTCACCTCATTTGATACTCCAATCGTTCCACGCGCTTCCTTTGGAACGAAAAACTGGCCATTGGTTGGTAGAGAGGCACCTTCTGCGATGTTGACCTTTAACGCTTCGGCAGGATTAAGCACTTCCTCTGGGAGGTTAGGTTTTGCGTTGGCCTCAGGGATGAATACAAACTGATAATAGCCCATGCTTACAGCAACTGCAACAACAAAAGCAATGACGCTGATGCCGCCAGCATGATTTACCATATTTTGATCTTCATGATCTTATTTTCACATATAAAGCTTGCATGCTACAGAGCTCTTTTGTCCGGGTCCTCGATGCTGCTGGCCCTCGATATAGCCTGGGCACGATCCGCTGCCTGCGCAGCCGTACTAGTGACGCCTTGACCAGTCGTCGCATGCTTTTGTTGTTGATGTTGTTGTGATGACGTCTTCTCCCCTTTCTGATCGGAGCTAGACTTTGCAGCGACGGTTGGCGGAGTTGCCAATGGCTTTTCTACGGACGTAGCAGCAGGCACGGGCTTGGGTACAGCTGCTGGCTTGGCTGGGGTCGGAGGAATAGGCTTGGGTGGCGGTGCTTTTGCAAGAGCCCTTCCGTACCTATAGAGGTGGAACATAGCTGCAAATACTAACATCATTATGCCTATTATGAAGAGTGACCAATTGTTCATCCCTTGGAGTACTGCATAGTATGCAGAGATGTTAAGATACACCTGGAAAGCAAGGAGCACAACAAACAATACATACATCCACTTTTGCGAGATATTCATTGAACCTTTAGGTGCCTTCTTGGGCTGAAGCTTGGCGTTTGCTTCTGCATGCTTGGCCAGCTTGATCATCATGTAGGTAAACCCAAATGACAGAGGGACGAGCAGTATCATAACTAGATAAAAGAATATGGGGTCAATCACTAATCTTTCAAGTAGCGCCTTATC
>JBJMEE010000053.1:0-4619 GCA_045809585.1 Nitrososphaera sp.
CGAAGAGGTCTAGCCGCATAATTGAAAGGACATGCAAATGATTGACTTGCAACTGCTCCCTTGCCCGCACACGAAGTCTATTGGATGTAAGGCAAGGCTTTAAACACAATTCTCACAAGAACCGATACAAAAGAATGTAATAATGGAGTAATAGGGATGGACGCAACGACTCGCTAATTGTAACAATTATTGAAATATGGAAAACAGAACTCATTTACAAGTGAAACAAATTTTTGTTTGATGTAATCCTGCCGAAGATAAAATTGCTAAATAGTTTTTTAGCGTATCCTCAAAGTGCCCAGTGATCCTTCAAGTTGGACCGACCTTATCGGCGAGTCAGTATATAGCAGCGACAATCAAGACATGGGAGACATTGAAGCAGTGAGCCGCAATTTCATTGTGGTAAAACGGGACTTGTCAACATCCTTAGGTACTATATCCCTCTTCACAGCGTTGAAGGTTGGGACGGCAAGGTAGTATGCCTAAAATCCCTCCGAGAGCTCTAGATGAAAGACCGTTTGTTGTCTCCCAAGAATTCTCCGGACGCGAGGAGAGCGTCTTTCTATGTAACCTTTGCAATGCATGCTTTAAGAGTGATGATGAATTGAGTCGCCATGAAGAGTCAAACCACTAGGCACCAAGTTTTCCTTCAGTGTATAAAAGATAATTATACGCAAATCAAAATGTAGCGCATAGATTTGTTCCAGCTATTGAAAACCACAGATTCAAACTGGGAGCCTTAAAATAAACAGAAATAGAAATAGTAACTATTAGTTTTTATCCTTACAAGACATGATGTAAAAACAGAAAACTCGCGAGTGCGCATATCATACTTTCAATACAAATTATCGATATTTTATATTTTGACCCAATTCGCAGAAACTTACTAGCCGTCATAAATGGAACCCATTTCCGATAAAGAATTACTTGTGGCCGACCGATCCGGCATGGTTCTTCCTATCACCGAAAATCCCGCCAAACTTTCTTGCGGTTTCTGTTTTCTGCTGTGGGTATGAATGTGGTATTGAAGATATTCTTGCTATCGCGGGGATTTGAGAGCGGATTGACATTTCCACCATAACAAGCAATAGTTCTACGTCGGCAAGTCTCTTGTTACCGTCGATCTCAAGATGTACTTCAGCTTGGGCCAGTGCCCCTGCTGGACGCAGCAGAACTGATTTCACTCTGACATTTTCTTCCTTGAACTTTTCTTCTACTATCCGCTTCACCAACTCAGTCAATTTCGGATTCTGCCACGAGTCCACCAAAATGAGCGACGACTGCCTCAGAGAGATATATGATACTGAAAATATGTATCCTGCGATTATCATGCCGCCTATCGCATCCATCTGCAGAAAGCCAAACTGCGACGCGACGAGCACGCTGAAAAAACCAATAACGGATGCAGAACCATCTTTTATGGAATTTTTGGCATCTGTCTTTAATGATAAGAGGTTGTATTTGTTGGCGATTGAATTCATCTGAAATGCTCTATGAAGAGAAATAGCACCCGCGGCAGCTAGCACAACCATTGTCAATATTGGTTGCTTAATCTCACTTGGCTCCATTAGCGACTCAAATGAATGATAAAAGATGAATATACCTATCCCAATCATACCTATAGCTGCAATGAGTGCAGCGAAACTTTCCACCTTGTGGTAACCAAAGGGGAATTTCCTGTCTGCGGGTCTATGTGCTATGCGTAACCCTATAAGTACTATGAAAGATATCATAGCGTCTGAAAGTGAGTCAATACCGTCTGCTGTTGCGACGACACTACTGCTTACATGACCCATTACAATTTCGGCAATTCCTATGCCCAGCAAGGTCACAATGGAAATCTTGGCAATTTTTTGTCCTGCAATGAGGCCTTCGTTGACAAGGTCGGCCGGCTTCCCGGCTGAGGGCTTGCTGCTACTCACGATAATACTATTCTATAGTTATAGGCCATCATATTTAACATTTCAAATGAATCTTCACAGAAATAACCAGAAAACACAACGATTACCCAGGAGACTCACTGATGAAGTTTTCTCTCTCTCCTTTTAGTTCATCCCTTATAAAAATAAATAAAGCTCAATCATTCTACCAACCATTCATTTGTATCTGAGAACCCTTTCCGATGTGCAAGACTCACAATTTGACGGCAAGAGAGTATTTGTTAGGGTTGATTTCAACGTCAGCATAAGTAACGGGAATATAGGGGAGGATTACAGAATCCGAATGTCCCTTCCTACTATTGAATATTTAGCAAAACGGGGGGCCAAGGTCATATTGGCTTCGCATCTTGGAAGGCCTGAAGGGCGTGACTACAAATATTCTATCGCACCAGTCGCCAAAAGGCTTACAGAGATCATTGGCAGATCAAGGTCGCCAATACGATTTGCAAGTGACTGTGTAGGTACAGAAATCGAGGGGTATGTACGTGAAATGAATAAAGGAGATATCCTACTTCTTGAGAACCTGCGTTTCCACAAGGAAGAGGAATCAAACGACCCGGAGTTTAGCAAAAAGCTTTCTTCCCTTGCAGACATCTACGTCAACGATGCATTTAGCACGTCTCACAGGAAGCATTCTTCGACTTATGGTGCAGCATGGATGTTCGACATACGGCTGGCAGGCTTTAATCTGATAAAGGAAGTAAAGTACCTTTCAATGATAAGGGAGAACCCCATAAGACCGTTTACCATTGTGCTAGGCGGGGTGAAGATAAGGGACAAGATAGGGGCCCTTGAGCACTTGCTGCCAAAGGCAGATAAGGTGATAATAGGTGGTGCAGCAGCGTATACCTTCCTCAAGGCAAAAGGTCTCAAGACTGGCAGCTCCATCATTGATGAAGAGCACCTACAATGGGTGGATAGGGCACTGGCCAGTTACGGAGACAAGATATTACTGCCTTGTGATCACCTCTGTGCCTCATCTCCAAACGATAGTTCGGTCACTATGGTCAATGGCGAGATACCAAATGGAATGTCTGGCTTTGACATAGGAAACGAAACAATTGAACGCTATTCTACAGAAGTAGGTTCAAACGGTGGCGGCGCTCTATTCTGGAATGGACCGATGGGGATGTTTGAGATAAAAGCTTTTTCAAACGGTACTATAAACATCGCTAAGAGCATGGCTCTTGCATACTGGCGGGGAAGCAAGACTCTGATAGGCGGGGGCGATACCCTTGAAGCAATGAAAAGAGCTGGTGTTGCGGAGAACGAAGTAAGTCATGTATCAACCGGCGGCGGCGCAACGCTACGTTACCTAGCAGGAGACGATATGCCTGGCCTGGTCATATTAGACGGACACTAGGCTTCGCCTGACGACTACTGTACATACTTAGATTTCTTGTGACAGTGTTCTTGTTAGGCTTCCGCTGAATGTGTAAATGTACTGGGACTTCTTCATCTCTCTTCTTCCCCCTTGATGTTGCGGCCTAGACCAACAGCCGCAGAAAAAAACGTACTGTAAACCTATTCAGTCATACGTCCTTTCTTGATCGTGTAAACAGTCGATAGCATAACAATCAGGTCCTAGTGTTGCAGTCGAGATCCCGGACGGCGTCGCTAGCTAGCAAGAAAAAATAAGGAAAGTGGTTGATCGGTTCTCCATGATTTTTGTTTCCTCATCTTTTCTATTACTAAGATGGAAGCAATGTGGCTTCGAAGCGTTAATAGCCACCTTGAAAAATGCGCACCCAGCGGGTTCTGCTTGTTGTTGTAGTGGAATTGTTACTCCTATCCTTACCATCAATTCCTAGTAATCCCGGTGCTGCTACTATTGCAAATATCGCTATTAAGATATTAGTCTACTCTTGCAGTGAGTGGCGCAAGTCGTAAACCATGAAAGGCTGTTTCCTTTAAGCCTATCAAATTTCCTCAAAGGTTATCGGTAGCAGTCCAGTTCGAAAACACTATCAATTTGACGATCAAAACGTGGATATACTTTTTGTGCGTTTTCTCTTGTCAGAAGATTTGGTTTTAGATTATGTTGACCCTCACTGCCTTCATGTACGAAACGTCATCATTGCCGGCTCCAAGCATTATCGTGTATGGCCCTGGCTTTAGATCTTGTGCAGCAGTGAAAGTATACGAAATCTCTTTTGAACCCCCAGATGAAAGAGATACAGATTCTTCGCTGAAAATACCCGTCGAGTTACCAAGAGCAGCATTTGGCATAAATGTCCCCGAGGCCATCATTTGACCACTAAAATCACTTGATGCAACTACAGTCGCTTTTATCTCTGTACTACCACCCCTTGCAAGTGCGACTTCAGCAGGCGTCACTACTGCAATGGGCACCTGCTTTGATGCATCCAATTTGGCGATTTTATTTTCTGTCCACTCTGTGAACCATAGCTGATTTTCCGGACCAACCGCAAACTGCATGGCATTTGCAATACCACATGATGTTGCTTCAGGGGGACAAAGCGACCAACCTCTGTTTTGCGAAGGTATCCAATATTCGACCAGCGCGAGCTCTTCCGGATCGAATCGGCCGATCTTGTTGCCTGTATGCTCGTTGAACCACAATGAGCCGTCGCCCCCTTTGTCTATCCAATATGGAAGTGTATACGCGTTTGGAGGGGTGCTGCCACCGTAGATCCTGGGAGATGCTATTGATGTCAC
>JBJMEE010000054.1:0-16708 GCA_045809585.1 Nitrososphaera sp.
CAATGCCGGGAAAAATTTAGCAGGCATCGTCAAATAAACAAAATGTCCTCAAAATTTCAGCTGACAAATGTAAAACAGCAAAGCGGATTTACATATGATCTCAGACTCTTCTCTTTTCCGAACGCTTGTTTCTCTGCGACCAAGTAGCTCATATATTACTCTCGTTTGAAAATAACTTGATGAGCAGACCACAGGTCGATCCGGATATCGCATTGTACAAACAAGAGTGCGGCAAGATTCTAGCAATCTCGCCACGTATAAGATATGCTGGGATAATAAACAAGTTTGGCCGTACGTTGGCAGGGGGCCTACGCCGAGGAGTAGTACCGCTCCTAAAACCTGATGAAGCAAGAAACGAACACTTTATTGAAGGGACAAGAAATCAGCTCCGGAAGAACTTTGAACAGTCAATAGGCCGGGAAGAGTATACCTTGACTCAAAATGAAAAGGTCAAGATAATCACACTATCCGGCGAGGAGCATTTTTACTACATCACCATGGACAAGGAGACAGCTACAAATGAAGTCATGAAAATTATTGACGATGTAAAACAGCTGGTCAGAAAGTAAAAGTATATCCATACGTCAGCAGTCGTTGGCTAGTAAAATTGGTCCGTAATCGGGGCATGAGCTCTTGCCCCTCAATCATACTGGTGATGCTATATGCCCAGAGCCACAAAATCTAATGCGATCAAGTTGTCGTTTTGCAAATGCTAGATATCAGCAGAGAAAATATCTGGAACAAACAGAGATGGAATTCTCAAAAGGAGTCTATGAGAGAATAGAGGTCAATATCTATCTGGATGAATGTGCTACAAGAGGTAGCCTGATGAGCCTTAAATAGTTCTTAACTTTTTGATTAGGAATTGTTTTGATGTGGGTTCAGCATTATGTATGATCGATCCTTGGTGCGGATTCCTGTGTTGGTCTCCATTACAGCCAGAAATAAATTCTCATGACATTGCCATGGAGATAGACTCGAGAAGATTTTTGACATTTTATAAAAAACTTTTCATTAGATACAAGCCATTCACTAGCATGCCGTGATCATTATTGAGGTATATTGCCTTTCTCTGTGCTTGCGTCGACTTCATAGCCGAAACTATTTCTTTTAACCTTTCGTCGGGATAGAGATAGTTGTACCAAGTCTTAGTACCGTGGAGTCTTAGATATACAGCATCACCAGTTAAGATAATCTCATTTGGTAAGCCTGGAGCATCTACTGAACAAAAAGAAATACCTGCTTTTTCAATCTCCTTTAAGGCTGATTCGTTCCACCAAGAAGAATCTCTAAATTCTATAACTGCTTTCTTGCGGATTACAATCTGATGAGCAACACTCTCGCTATTAAAAAAGTACTTTATCCTCTCAAGGTTCTCTGGTTTAAATTTAAAGTTTGCTGGCATCTGAAAGAGCCAAAAGTCAATCTTATTTTCAAGTGGCTCAAATATCTTCGAGAACTGATCCCAAAGTTGAATCGACCTTGGTTGTTTTAGTTTGTTGTAGTGTGTAATCGAACGGTGTACTTTAATTGAAAATGTGAAATCCTTTGGAGCACTATTTTGCCAGAACTTTATTGATGTAAATGTCGGGAAGCGGTAAAAGCTATAATTGATCTCAACGGAATTGAAACCTTGACTGATATACCATTCAAAGGCATTCGGCTTGGCTTTGTTCCAAGAATATGTATAACCAGATGTTCCTATTCTTATTTTATGTTTTATCAAGCCTTGACCGGTGCTCATGTACTATATATTGTGTCAATCCACTCCATCGTAGGCCTGTTATATCAATATTAAAGAGTTCTATGGCTGAGATGCTCATACTGTAAAAAGCCGCGTAGATTGAACATGGCTTTTAATGGTAAGATGTTACAACAATTGAAAACTAGAGATCAGCGTTTTCATTCAGTTCCAATTTCAAAAGCCCAAATTTCTTGGGGGGGCGAATACAATTGTCAAGCGAAATGCTCGTTCATAGCTTCGGATAAAGGAGAATTTGTCGCTTGCCTTCGTCAGCGGCGGCTGCCGCTGGGGCGGTCGAATTATACAAACACAAGCTAAATCATTATAAGACTATCTCGACCTTAATTCACTTATGTTTACGAAAAAGCAGCCCTGGCAAAAGAGGGATACCGGCCTTACTGCGAGGATGATTATCAGCTTTGCGATTCTCACGATAATTTACATTATATTTCTTAGTGTGCTTGCCTACGTCGGAGTTAGCGCCATTGCAATAGCTGTCATCGCAGGCATCATGATATTGGCACAGTGGTACTTCTCGGACAAGATTGTGCTATGGAGCACTGGCGCAAAAATAGTGAGCAGGGAGCAGTTTCCAGAACTTCACGATCTAATCGAGCGTATAGTTGCGAGGAATAACCTTTCGAAACCCCGGGTAGCAGTCATTAACACTAGAATTCCAAATGCATTTGCCACTGGGAAGACGCCCCGAAGCTCCATCGTCGCAGTGACTACAGGTTTGATGGACCAGCTTGACGCTGAGGAGCTAGAAGGTGTCATAGCGCATGAGCTTGCGCACATAAAGAACCGTGACGTGCTCGTCCTTACACTTGCAAGCCTTTTTTCAATGATGGCATGGTATCTCATGAGGTTTGGTATGTTTGGCGCTATGTATGGTGGCGGCGGTGGAATGTACGGTGGTCAAGGAAGGCGAGGCAATGAAGGTGGCGGAGCAATGCTGTTAATATTGCTCGTCGCAATCATCACTTGGATTGTGAGCTTTTTGGTAATCCGTGCGATATCTCGGTACCGGGAGTATGTTGCCGACAGAGATGGAGCTCTTATTACGGGCAAGCCAAGCAAGCTGGCAAGCGCGCTCCTCAAGATAAGTGGCACTATGAAGCGCATTCCAACACGTGACCTGAGAGAAGTAGAAGGCATGAATGCATTCTTTATCATACCTGCAATTTCAGGAGATGCCTTAACAAGCTTGTTCTCAACTCATCCGCCTGTTGCTCAGAGGGTAAAAAAGCTCATGGAAATGGAGGCTGCCATGAGCTGAGCTTTTTCAAAAGGATTCGTGACAACATAGACCGCCGAAATCGCCTACCAAAGACCGACTCTGAAACATTGTTCTCTCTTTCTTCAGCGTATGTCACGCTTGAGGTCAAGCTGGGACTAAAGGTTACCGGCAGGTGTGCGCTGACTTTCAAGACAGTCAGCGGTACATTCTTTTACCAAATGGAACAGGATATCAGGCAGTTCCTTGGCAACCTGCAGCCAGAGTTTGATTTAATTTGGCGTACAAGCACGGATTCGTACGGATACATGTGGATAGTTTTTGAAGGCAAAAGGATTGAAGACCTACTGGCTGGTCTGACCACGGTCGGCGATATCGTCGAAGAAAGGGGATTTTCCGATCAGCTGTTGGCTGCGGTGTTTGAGTTTTCAAGCGAGCGGGAAGAAGGAAGAAGAAAGCTTCAATATCTGATTTACAATTATAAGCGTAACAAGTTTTACCCATTTGTGCCAACTGGCGAGAAAACAATAGATGCTGAGCAGCAGATGAAGATGATGGCAACTATAGCCGAAGAAATACCTTTTGAAAGAGATATGACGCTCTGGTATCCGCTATGGGATCTTCCCCTTAGATCGCTGGGATAACACCTTCTCCTCTGAACAGTTTCTTTGCTTCGTCAATTGAAAGGTCGGCACTGGGCAGTATGATATCAGACTTGATTATCTCGTGTGGATCAAGGGACTTGCCGTTCTCTAAAACCATGTGGCTCAGCTCGGCCAACTTCTTCTTAAATTCTGTATCGTCCGATCTTTCCACACTCACCATCCCGACTATCGCATTGTCAATATCATTGAGCTTTTTGAGAGTCTTGCTGTCCACTGTAAATTGCCCATGACCCATTATGCGGACGATTTTGTTGCTAGGTGATGCCGAGACCCTAGTCCTAGATTTAGCAATTGCTGCCCTCTTGGGGGTTCTGACTGCCGCTTTCCGTGTAGACACTGCCTTTTTAGAGTGAGATTTGCCTTTCACGGTCCGCCTTGACTTAAGCTTGCTTGCGGGCGACCTTTTCTTGCTCTTCGCTTTTGGACTCATTGTTGCACTTCTTGCTCCAATTGCTGTTTCTTTTTACGTTGTTTCTCAGACTTTAACTTTGCTAATTCTTCGTCTACTGAGTTTTGTACAGTAATTTTTTCTAATTCTTTTTCAATTTCATCTTTATTTGACGTATAATCTGTGAGGACACCTGAATTTATCATTTCATCTAGAGCCTGAGATTTGGCCCTCAAGCGCTCCGTCTTTTCCTCTGCCTTGTTCATTGCCATTCCTACATCTGTCATTTCCTCTGAGATGCCTGTGACGCTCTCCTTTATCTTGACTTGGGCTTCTGCAGCAGAGTACTGTGCTTTTATTATTTCCTTTCTAGATTTGAACTCCTCAACCTTGATTGACATGCGCTTTTCTGCTTCTTGCATCTTTTGTTCTTCTTCCTTCATCTCGGCTATCTGTTTGTCAAGACTCTGCATTTGGATGAGGTTGGCATTCTTTCTCTCAAGTGCAAGCCGCGCAAGGTCCTCCCTATCTGCCTCAAGTGCTCTTGCTGCCTGCTCATCAAGTACTCGTATATTCTCCCATAGTCTGGATTTTTGCATTTCAAGCCTTTTGCGAGAAGTGATGATCTCCGCAAGGCTTCTTCTCAGCTTGTTTAGCATTTCTACCTGTCTTACATAGGAATAATCAAGAGCTTCCTGCGGCTTTTCAAATCTGTCAAGGAACGTGTTTGTTTTTTGCGAAATTACAGTCGCAATACGGTTCATCAAACCCAATTTTCTTTCACTCTATCATAATCAGCGAAAGTTGAATATTAAAGCATGATGATGATTATACTGTCGATGGTGATGATGATGATGGCGATGTTATACTGCTACCTGTTAAACCGGCGCCATTCGTGTTCATCAGGTGGGCCATAGTCTTCTTTTTTCTTAAAGTACCCCCAGTAAAGCAGAAAGCCGCCAGCTGCAATCATTGCAATTGCAAACTTTTCATTTGTGACCTGGCTGTTGCCAAAGTTATCAAGAAATCGTTGCGTTCCATCTTCTATCAGGCCTGCAGAGTGCTCAATATTGAATAACACAAGATTGCGGATCAGGATAATAGCGGCAGTAACTATGAAAAGTACACCCATGGCTGACATCCAGTTTCTGCCGCGCCTACTGCCTATTTCCTCCTTCCATCGCATATTGACATGATTACCAAGATGTCATCGCTCATAATGTTTGCGTTCAGACTAGCTTTACTCCGGGGTTCTTCATCTTGTTTCGCTTGGCAGCATTCAGACACATAGGCGTTAGGATCTCCGCCTGGTACGATAGTACAAGAGGCCCAAGGTACACGGGCCTTAGGCCAGCTATCTCTTCTATAAGTTCTCTCAACTTGGCTATTGCGTTCTGATCGTCGCCGCAAACAAAGGTGTCAGCATCAAGGCTTTGATTTACATTTTTTAGTTTTGACTCAGAGATTGTGTGAAAAGCAGAGACTACCCTTGAGCGCGGAGGCAGCCTGTCCGCAACCATTTCTGCAGCTGGCTCTTTGCCGTGCTCCATTGGGATATATACAAATCCTGAATCTGTTCTCGTCATAGGCACGATGGGCGAGACGACAATACAGTCATCCCTGAGCTTGCCTGTTAGCTTGCCGCATGTATCATCAATGGATTCATATGGTATAGAAAGTATGAAAACATCAATATCGTTTGCTAATGAAATGTTGTCATTACCAGTTATGCTTCCCGCGGTTTCGCCGTAGGTTTGTTTGGCGGCCTTGGAGTAATTTTCTGCAGCTTCTCTGGCCTTTTGAGCCTCCCTCGAGCCAACGATCACGTCATGCTTTCGGCACCACCTGAGTGCAAAGCCTTCGCCCATCCCGCCGGTGCCGCCGGCTATTCCTATCTTCATAGAGCCGTCATTGTGTAAACTGGATATTAATGTGCATCGGCTTTTGATATATGTGGTAAACTTGCATCGAAAGGGCATTTCTTGTACCTGCCGAGATGTGCCAGGGACTGTCTGTTGTAATGCAATACATCGACAGATGATTTAAGATCTGTGAATGTTCTTTTCTACATGATCAGCAGATGATTGTTTTGCATATCTCCTGTTTGAAACATTCCTGCAGAGGGTCAGTGCAAGGAATGGCAACACTCTATCACGATTGTTTTGACTTCGGATGGACCAACCAATTTTTGCCTAAATTTTAATTTAATTTGTGGATATACTTACTAACCTTTACAGATTATGCCGTCATGTCTATTCTTTACTCTTCTCGTTGTTCTCCCTCTTCCTCTCTTTATCTCTCTCTTCAGCTTCCGCTGCAGCGGGATCAGAATAGTTTTTGATGGTGGGTCATCTGCTTCTCCTGGGATGCATCAAATTCCCCTAGATAAGAATAATCCGTACCAGCCTCAAATGGCCATTGCAAAAATACCCGTTAAAAGACTCATATTCCTCTCTAATTTTAGAGACGAAAAGCTTACATACCCTAAACTGAGAACATTTAGATTTACAGGAGATTAATGGAACATGGCTCTAGAGTTTGAGGAAGCAGTAAAAGTGGCTAGATGAATATATTGAAATCCTAAAGCAGAATCTGTTGTTTTCGATGGCGGAACACAAGCCAGAAAATATTACTCAAATCATAACAACGAAGCAACAACTAGATAAAGCAGCACAGGAAAGAATGAGGCTAAGTCAGGTTTATTGTCATCGCACTGATAGCATGATCGTTTCTTCTGCTGCTAGTGCTTAGCATTTTGGAAAAAAGTAAGTTGTAAGGATTTAAGATGCAAAAAATAATACTCAGATAATAACAGGCCGGGGAGACTGTCTTACACTCGGGTGGTGAAATATTCATCACCATTTATGTCATCATCTCGTGTCCAGTTGAATACTTATGGTCCTCAATATCACTGTGAAAAACGAATATCGATCTGCATTCCTGGCAAATCCATATTGCTTTTAGGTCATCAGGATGCATAGAAGATAACAAGTCATCGGATTTATTGATTAACCAGTCGTGTTCATAGCTTTGCTTCCATAAATCAGTCACATTTAAGTATGCTATTCATGCCCTCATGTGACTCATCTTAATAACGGAATAACAAATTCTTACATAAACTTTGGTTCTAACCAGCTTTTTTTGTTGTTCGGATTAAATCTCCCAGTGAGAAGGAACAACCTAGCTTAGATAGTTATTTTATTAACAACAAAATTGCTGAAAGTTAAAAGTAATGGCGAATCAGGGAAGACACTCATACAGCAGGTCTTCTTGGCATAATGTCATATTATTGAGGCGGATGTCTACATGGTACCTGAAACTCCCATCGTCTGATAGCATGCCGCCGCATTTCTTGCATCTCTTGGTTATGAGCATCTTGCCACCTCTAGAATGTGGTTGATTATTCCAATTCTACTTCTATTTGGCATGTTTATCTTCATCTCTTCACAGGACTATAATGCTTAATGCATTATGCTCTAATGTTATGAAGAGTTTATTCAAATAACTAAGCGGATAAAAACAAAATCATACTCTTACTTCAAGAAGTTATTCCTAAGCAAAGCAGAACGGGACTAATTGACATCTAACTCTGAAATCCGCGGAGGTTATAGCCAGATTATCAAGTCTAGACATCAAAGGAAGCTAGAGGTCTTTGTAAACCAAGAGCTGCCAATCTGATCGAAAAGGGGTATGTTCCTGTTACAGAATTCCGTAACGTTACAGGAAACTGTAACTGTAACGTTTTATATAGGAAATATTCACGCTCAAATAATGCCTCTAGTAATTTTCATGCGCCATGGTCAGGCAGAGAGCAATGTCGGCAGAATCCTTGCTGGAAGGCATATGGAATCGCATCTAACAGAGCAGGGCAGGAAGCAAGTGGTGGATAGCGCAAAGCAACTGATGAAAAATATTGCAATTGAAAAGGTCTATGTATCACCTGTAATTAGAACTGTGGAAACAGCTCAAATAGTCTGTCAAATACTTGGTACGGACTATGTGATTGATGAGCGACTATATGAAACAGAGATGGGTCATCTTGTTGGGATGAACTATGAGGAGGTGACAACAAAGTACGGTGATATTCTTACGAGGTTCTATTCAGATTATGACGCCGTGCTTGAGAAATTTGGGGTCGAAACATTTGATTCTGTCAAGCGCCGCATAAAGAATCTGCTTGACGATCTATTGCAAAAACACGAAGACAGTAACGTCTTGATAGTCACCCACCTTGACCCAATCAAGGCAGCGCTTGCTACTTTGCTTGACTTAAGTCCGCAGACCCTTCACAGATGGAACATACGCAATGCTTCGCTTACCATATTAAAACATGAAAGCAAGATCTATTCTATTTCTGGAGTTAATGTTATGGTGATGTACCGATATCCGATCGAGTGATAGGGCTATTTGCAAAACCTTAAATAAGATAGGAAAACTGAGTTTTAACAGAAAGAAGAAGAGTGGGAGAATAGATGGCCTCATATTCAGCGGTGGTCCTTGTGTTGGTTCTTGTCGTGGCATTGACGATTCTTTTCATGGATTCTGCTGCCTTTGCACAGGAAACTACAGAGCGCTATTTGAGTGCGAGAGTTGAGATTTGGGCCTTGTTCTACAGGCTCATGGTGATAGCGTTTGTTATCGGGGCAGTCGTTATGGGAACTATGACGTATGTTGTATGGAGGTTTAGAGAGAGTCACCCTAAGAATAGAGGAGACATCACTCCATCGGCTGGAGGCGGGCACCACTAATGGGACACGGCACACTAGAATGGGTGTATATAGGTGTAGTAGTCGCTGTGCTAATTTACATTGGAGCTGATGCGTGGAACGTTGAAAGATTTCTAGACCATGCACCAGAAGATGCTAAAGTCGTAAAGGTCACAGCCCAGCAGTGGTTCTGGACATTTGAGCACGAGGATGGAAAGCGAGAGCTAGGAGAATTACACCTTGTCAAGGGTGTTCCATATAGGTTTGAAGTGACCTCTCTAGATGTGGTTCATTCTTTTAATACTCCAGACTTTGCGATGATGATCGATGCGGTGCCAGGCAGGATAAACTCGATCTGGTATGTCCCAGACCAGTCCGGTGAATTTCTAATACAATGCAGAGAATATTGCGGATTTTCGCATTACCAGATGAGGGCCAAACTATTTGTGGAAGAGCCAGCAGGCGGCGCAGGACAGGGGGCGCAAGTGACAAATGCTTCTGCTACTAACCTGGTACCACCTTTGGGTGCTACGGCAGTTGCAAGCTGAATTCTCTTTTTATAGGTTGTTCTACAATATTTTCATCAACAAATAAAATGAGATCCAAGGTCCTCCACTACCGATGTGCCAAAAACAAAATGCTTTTATTGATAATGTCTTCAATGTATGACCAATATATAGAGGGGATTGATGCGAGTTGGTCCTAGAAGTTAGAAAACCACGCCCGCTGTGGGAGATCTTATTTTCGACACATCATACGGATATCGGCTTGCTGTACATTATATTTTCCCTAACTCTATTCTTCTTAGGTGGTATACTAGCTATCTCGATCAGAACAGAACTCTTCCTACCTGGTGCGCAGCTTTTTCAAGACTCTAATACCTTTCACAGAGTTTTCACTGTTCATGGCACAACAATGCTATTCCTGTGGGTGATACCGTTTTCCGCTGGCATTGGCAACTATCTAGTGCCAATCATGGTGAGATACAAAGATATGGCCTGGCCAAAGCTTAACGCAGTTGCGTTCTGGATGATACCTGTTGGTGTCGCTTTGGTATGGCTTGGATTTGCAGACACGGGTTGGACTGCCTATCCTCCTTATTCTATTATACGGGCTCCGGGACCTGCTGCTGAAATGTGGATATTTGGTTTGAAGATTTTGGGAATTTCGTCGATTCTAGGTTCCATTAATTTCGTTGTTACTATCTTGAGGATGAAGCACCCTGATCTGCCCATGATGAAGCTGCCTCTCTTTGCATGGGCTACCCTTTCTACTTCTCTTATAATCCTCATGTCTATGCCGACCTTTGCTGCTGCTTTGATTATGCTGTATACAGATAGACTGGGAGTTTCCGGTTTCTTTAATCCTGCAATGGGAGGAGACCCCCTAGCATACCAACACCTATTTTGGTTTACATTTCATCCTGAGGTCTATGTATTCGTGATACCTGCGATCGGTATGATATATGAGATAATTCCCAAGTTCTCACGAAAACCTATATTCAGTTATACATCGGGGATAACAGCTTTCATATTGCTGACAATAGTCTCTTTTGCCTCCTGGGCTCACCATATGTTCGCCACAGGTATGAGCTTTACAGAAAAAACGGTATTCATGATAGGCACATTGGCAGCTGTTCCAGCTTCAGCTATGCACATTTTCAACTGGATAGCGACAATGTGGGGAGGTAGAATCCGATTCCGAGCACCAATCGCATTTGTGGTTGGTGGGATCATATTGTTCTTCCTAGCTGGAGCTGGCGGTGTCGTAAACAGTGCAATGCCACTTGACTTTCTAACACATGATAGCTACTGGGTAGTCGGCCATATGCATCTCTTCCTCATGGGCATCATAACTTTTGCATTTGTCGGCTTCATATATTACCTATTCCCGATGATAACTGGTAGGATGTACAACGAAAGAGCAGCTATGGTCCAGTTCTGGCTTATGTTTATAGGAGTATGCTTAGTATTCATTACACAGCATTTGCTTGGCCTATATGGCATGCCTCGTCGTGTATTTGATTATGTGCCTGTTGAACCGCTTATCATAATGAACCAGATCTCTACAGTAGGGGCATATATAATTCTGGCCGGGATGGCAATATTCCTTTGGAACCTGATTAAAAGTGCAGGATGGGGCAAACCCGCAAGGATGGAAGATCCATTTGGCATTTCAGAGAAATATTATGACTATGCACGGCGCGAGCCTCATCATTAGAGACAGGGAGAGGAAGAGATACGAGTTCGCCTGAATCCCACGGCCACGAGAAAGAACCCATAGTCCTCACATCGCCTAGAAGGTTAGGAAAAGGGCTCGCAATAGTGGCAGTCACAATAGCTATAGGAGCAGCAATCCTAATTCCATTCTTTAACCAAATGTACGAAAATCCTCCACCGGTGACTCAAATACGCACTGAGAGGCCTGCTGCCCAGGAACAAGAGGCTCCCGCAGAAGCAGGCACCACTAGCATAGCAATACTTCAAGGGGCTGCAATACAGGGCAGCCCTGACTATGATCCAGATCCGGCTCAGGTGCCTGTTAGCAATAAGGTAGTTTGGGAGAACCAAGATACGGTCCCACATACCGCAACCTCTGGAACCGGGCCAAGCGACCCCAACTCCGCACAGTTATTTGACACAAGCATAATTAATGGTGGCGAAAAATCAAGTGCTATTGAGCTAAAGGGTGCAAGCGAGGGCCAGACTATTTCCTATCACTGCACTATTCACCCATATATGACAGGTGAGATTACAGTTGCAGCAGCAGGACAGGGAGGCCAAACAGCAGGCGGAGGAAATCAAACAGGAGCAGCAGGTGGTGGTGGTGGTGGTGCCGCTGGAGGGCCCACAATAAACATCCTTGAAGGTGCGGCAGTACAGGGCAGCCCTGATTTCGATCCTGAGGATCTAACAGCAAAGAAGGGTGATGAAGTCACAGTTGTTAATCAAGATACGGTGCCACACACGGTTACGTCTGGAACCGGCTCAAGCGACCCCAACTCTGCCAAGTCATTTGACACAAGCATAATTAATGGAGGCGAATCAGCCACGATATCCCTTGCACAAGTCGAGCCAGGGCAATACGACTACTACTGCATGATACATCCTTACATGAATGGGAAGATCACAGTAGGATAATAAACAATAAACGCATATGCATCACCTCAAAGCCCTCTCTTTTTCTACCCTTGCTGTGCTCTTTACGCTAATCTTTATCGGGGGATATGTTAGTGCTTCTGGAGTAGGCCTAACCTGTCCTGACTGGCCACTATGCCCGCAGGGTCTTTTGCCTCATTATGACTTTATTATAGAATATTTTCATAGATCGGTTGCCGCCACAACAGGTATGCTGGTAGTTGTTACAATGGCCTTTACAGTGAAATCAAAGGATGCCCCAAGAGGTATGAAAATCGCCTCTATAATAGCTGCTGGCGCAGTGATAGGACAGATAACTTTAGGGGCAATAGTGATAGTTGAGCGGCTTCATGCAATATTAGTCACTGCACACCTCGGGCTCGGACTTGTGCTATTCTCAATGGTGCTCATAACTGTGCTCTACGCCTTTAAAATCGATAACAAAAGGATCAAGACAGCTGCTTCATTATCTTCGAATCTCTCTCAAAGCAAAGATTATTACCTATAATTGCAGAGCAATGATTTATACAGACAGATCTGGTATTACTATACAGTCTCGATGCATCGACGACTACTACTACTTTTTGTTGCAACGGCCGCCCTTGTATTATTACCACTATACTCGATTGTCCCGGCGTATGCCCATTTTGAGCACTTTACACATTACAACAACAGAGGAGGCGACGTAGGCCCCTACTATACCTACGAAGCACTAGAGCCTGAGTACGCCAGCCCAAACGAGCCTGTTGCTGTCATGTTCAGCGTACAAGATCATGATGGGCATGACACGCACAATATTGATACTATGGTTGAGATCTATTCTTCTACTACAGGCGAGCGCCTTAAAGCATGGCCTTGGACAAGACAGGAAGTAGGCGACTTTCAGGTCTTTTACAACTTTCCTGAAGTTGGTAACTATCAGATAGTGCTCAGCGTTGCAAAAGATGGCAGTCCCGCTAAAACTAATGGCATTGATTTACCACGAGCAACACTATCAAGCACTGGGGGCTGCGACTGCGACAGAGTAATTTTCAATGTATCAATCACCAAGTATTTTGGCAGTATATGGAATGCAATGATGCTAATCTCACTCAGCTTGCCTCTTTCAGTTTTTGGTGGCGTGCTGATCTGGAATTACAGAAGAGTAAGAAAAAATGCCGGTTACCGGAGGAGCGCGCAGATGGACACTAAAAGATATATCATAATGCTAGCCGCAATAGCCGGTGGTATTGTGCATCTTGCCGTTTACGCAGAGCATGCATCACTCCGCGTTGAATACAGCATATTTCTTTTAGTTGCAGCTGGTATGCAAATAGCTTACGGTGTCATTTATACGCTTTTGACATTGACCGGACAGAGTGCAAATGAGTCTGCCCCTCAATACTACCGAAAAAAGGTGGCTGTCAATCTATTTGGACTTGTTGGAACAGGTATTCTTATTGGGTTATATACATACTCTGTAATCTTGCCTCCACCGCTTTCTCCAAACAACCAGCCAGAGAGCATCGACCTCGGGGGGATCCTTGCCAAGAGTATTGAAGTCTTTACAGTCATTGGCATTGTTTATCTTATGAGGCTTGAAAAGCAGCAGTTAACCGGTCAGCTAAAAGAGCAAAGAAGATAGCAACTATCCAATCATGACAAAGCTTCACATTATCTAGTAAGACATAAAACACCATCAAGACAAACCCAATACCTGATGGCTTGGAAAGTAATGATGCCAAAGAAGATCATGTTTGGCGAAAATGCTGCAAAGGAATTCCCCTACCCAAATAAGGCCCTTGTCATTACGACAACCACTCCAGACATTTATGACAAGTGGTTGAATTACATGGGAATCCATGGCTATGAGGTGTATGATAAGGTAACGCCTGACCCTGCAATTGAAACTGTTGAGTCGATACAAAAGCAGTATGAGGGCAAGGACATCTCATGCTATGTAGGCCTGGGCGGCGGAAGCTCCTTAGATGTCTGTAAATATCTCGGCAAGCTGACAGGCAAGCCCAAGATACTGATCCCAACTACATTTGGGACAGGAGCAGAAATGACGACATATGCAGTCATTAGCTTTAGCCACAAGAAAAAGCTTCTTCAAGATGAAGCTTTTCTTGCTGATGCAGCTATTGTGGATCCATACTTTTTGCCTGGCACTCCATTTAATATTCTCAGAAACTCTGCTTGCGATGCTGCGGCCCAAGCCTCCGAGGCATACGACAGCAAGATAGCAAACCCTTTTACGAAGTTTTTTTGCAAGGAAGCCTTCGACATACTTGAAAATGGGATAATCAACGACAAGCACGACCTTCTGCCCTATGGCGCGATGTTGTCAGGGATCGGCTTTGGCAACGCCTCAACTACGCTTGGTCATGCACTTTCATATGCATTTTCAAATGAAGGCGTACCACACGGCTATGCCCTATCCTCTTGCACCACAGTTGCCCACAAATTCAACAAGTCGACCTATTACGAACGGTTCAAGAGAATATGCCAAAAGCTCAAGTTTGAACCTATCAAGCTAAAAAAACCGCTCGACCAGGCCGCAGACGACATCATGCCAGACCGCGGACATCTTGATAACAACCCGATTCCTGTTACAAAACAGGACGTCACCAAGTGCCTTGAAGAGATAGTCACAGGCAACCCGCTCGCTTAGTCTAGCCTCCCCTCTCTATTTTCCTTTTCAAAACCTTTAAATTCAGAGCGCCAGCTTTCTTTTGTTGCCATGACTGTTATTCATAAGAGTATGGAAATTAATGCTCCGATCAGCGAGGTATTTACCTATTTCGCAAGACCCGAGCACATGGCTGACCAGTTCCCGGAAAATATGGGTCTCAATGTAATCCCAGTTGAAGTCAAGAACGGGTTTGGGGTTGGCACTATATTCAGGATAAGCGGGGATTTTGATGGCAAAAAGCTAGAGTGGGACTGTGAAACTATTGATTATGTGCCTATGCGCAAGATTGTAGCTAAGATGATCGACGGTCCATTCAAGACCTGGCAGATTACCGTCGAATTTGAAGAGCTGGATCAGAACAAGAGCAAGACGAGCATGACAGTCGAGTATGACATGCCAATGGGACCACTTGGCAGCTTTATGGACAAAGTCAAGCTCAAGAAGATTGCTGAAAGGGGAATGGAAAACGGTCTACTCAGGGTTAAGGCTCTCCATGAAGGCACCGGCTCGATACCGGTCTATATCACGCTTGATGCCTATAGGCAAATTCTGAAGGAAAAAGAGCGGTTCAACTGTTCTGTTTCTGAGGCTATTGTCAAGATAATACAGCGGAGTCAGCGGCAACAACAACAGCAAGAACCACCACAACAGCAAACGGCTACAACCGTTTAGCTCTTTTTTATATTCTCGTTTATATATTCGCGTTTCCAGCGGAACCTTAATCGAGTGAGACCCACAGATTATGTTTACACATCGACAGTTCCCTTCGGGACAAGCGTGATCGACAAATAAAAAAGCAAAAAATGGTCAATAAGTATATCTGTTATCTTGATGTGATCACGCAGGTCTATCTATGTACACACTCTTTTGAGATTTCTGGACGCTGAAAAATATTTTGCCTATGCCAGCATGTCCTTATGAATCTCAGGTCGCTAGTTTAATTTAAATACCGCTTTTGTTTGCAAACTTTTTGTGGGTTCGTAGCTCAGCCAGGTAGAGCGTCTGGCTCTTAACCAGTCAGCATTTTTGCGGGGTTAAAATGTCGTGGGTCCGAATCCCACCGAACCCGCGTGTTGCTCATTTATGACTTCAGTGCTCATTCAGGGTTGGAATATATAGAAAAACTGGAAAATGGAAAGAAGAAACTCTTTTCTATAGGTGTGTATTTGTCATTGGTATAAATTGTTATGAAAATCGTTCTGCTAACCCTGTGATTCCAGCCATGACTAGTGAAGAGGCAGAGAGATTCCTTGAAAGTAAATTGAATTTGCAGCTTGCAACTATCGACGAAAAAGGTGACCCCAATATCCTACCCGTGTGGTTTTACTATAACAAAGATAAAGAAAAACTCTTGATAATTACATCTAAATTATCTAAGAAAACTCAAAATCTTAAGATTAGACCCACAATCTATTTTTCTATTGATGATCAAAGTCCTCCATACAAGGGAGTCAAAGGTAAAGGTAATGCGACGATAGTAGAAGAGCCAAATAGAATTGTCCCACAAGCAGAGAAAATTAGTATGAAATATCTTGGTTCACTTGACCACCCCTCAGCAAAAGAGATGGTAGATCGTTCAAAGAATGGAGAAGGCATACTTGTAGAAATTAGTCCCAAGTTCTTTTCTACATGGGATTTTGGTAAAAGTCGGTAGACTTGACATAGCAGAGTTGTCTTCTCCAACTATATTAAATATGGTTAACTAAGACACCGCTAACATTTCATAATGTCGAAATGAAGAGCTTTATGCCAACATTGCAAACACTGGAATGAACTGAAAAGTTGATTATAGGAACACGCCGTTTATGTTCTTGTACAGCTTGACAATTGTTCAACTATCCCTGGCATAAGTCAAATGTTGCCAGGCAATCTATACAATAATACTTCTCATGCGATGTACGAATTATGTTAGTTTGAGCTTTGTCCTCCAGCAACTATTAAGGCGTAATACTAAGTCATTTAATGCTTGATCCCATTCTTCCATCCTGGTGTCTGAAATGTTAAATGATGATCGTGATATTTAAAAAAAGCCATGCTCTGCATTTGATCCTTATTCCATCACCTGAAACTGCACCTTTACAGAGAACTGTCTGTCATACATCTAGAATCTCCTTCGGATTCGACTGAATTTTCAGCTGCATCCCACCGAACCCGCTA
>JBJMEE010000055.1:0-9610 GCA_045809585.1 Nitrososphaera sp.
CCTGTAGGAGCAAAAAAAAGTAGCGCCTTTAGTGACATTTCAGCAAAATAAAGACTCTTAAACGCAAAATTGTGCACAACAGGCAGTCAGGGTCACACACACTCGGCATCGGATATCTCAATCAGTACATACTTGACCCGGGATAAACCTCATAGCTGTGGCTGAACAGAAATCGCTTCCTGCGTATATTATGTACCAGAATGATCATCTTCATAAGGGTAGAGATAATTATAACATTTAGCCAATATGGTTGGCTCGGCCTATTGAAAGCTACGACTCGAGCCGGCAAGCATAGCGGAAAAACAAATCTGAATGTAAGCTAGACCTCTACATACACTGTACCATTTTCAACCATGACCTTGTAGTTGCCAAGCTGCCGCAGTTTTTGTGGGAACCAAATTAGATTGCCTGTAGTGACATCCCACTTGGCACGATGCCAGGGACAGACAAGCTCCTTTCCATTCAGGTCGCCTTCATGGAGCTCCGCTCCAGCGTGACTACAGGTGTTGCCTGTAGCATAGTACTGACCTCCTACGTTTGCTACGAGTATTTCCTTTCCACCGGCTGTAAGATTAGCCATCTTGCCTTCACCAATGTCTGAAGCTTTGCCGACCAAAACCTTTGCCATACGCAGAATATTTGGAATGACGCCATTATTTTAATTTCACTGGCCTTGCGGCCAACTAAATTCTTCAAAGTTATTTTATCTTTGATGATTAAGTTTATCAATTGCATCAATTGCATTCGCATACTTTGGAACAAAGATAGGTGTTCTTTCATTGGCTTTATCCCCATCGCCAATAGCGAACAGCTGGCCAGGGGTACTAACTTAAATCGAACAGTCCTTTTTTCGACTTTTAGTCGCCTTTGTAAAGCCTCAGCTTTTCTTTTGCAAGAGGGTGTACTGGAGTAAATCTGAGGTGGAGCCCGCAGCAAATGCAGTGGCTATCGTTGCACTTGAAGTATACTTCGCATCTGCGGCAGTATCTTAACCCCTTCTGGTAAGGGTTTTGCACCCTGCCTCCATCGGGAACAAGTCTGATGCATATATTCTTGCAGGTCATATGCTAGGGACACAATAGGCAGCTTATAACCAGGCAGGCATTGTAGGGAGAGGGGGTGGCTGAGAGAAAAAGGGGTTCACGATGTACACCAAATATATGCCCTATGCCAATAGAAGGTAGAAATGCATGTTGCCATCCTTGTGGCTATGGTATCATCTGGAATTTTGAGCGGCATACTTGACGCAATAACTGGACTAATAGCAGAGTATGGCTACCCTGCAGTCTTTGCAGCAGCGTTTCTTGAGGTGATCTTTCCTCCTATCCCAAGCGAAGTGATCTTCCCGCTGGTCGGGTTCACAGTCCAGAGCAGAGGGTTGGGAATTGAAAATATAATTGGCATGGCGACCGTAGGTGCTCTTGGATCTACTGCAGGGGCAGTTGTCATCTATTTTGTATCTGCGAAAGTCGGAAGGGCGGCAATAGCGCGGTTTGGCAAGCGAGTTAGGATAAGCGAACAAGAGATCGAAAAGGCCGAGAGATGGTTTGAAAAATACGGATCAATTGCAGTATTTACGGCAAGGATGATCCCCGGCATCCGCGAGATAATTTCAATACCTGCAGGCATAGGCCAGATGAATATTGCAAAATTTCTTGGCTATACATTTGTCGGCTCACTTCTGTGGTGCATTATCTTGACTTTTGTTGGATATTACCTAGGCGAAGCGTGGAGCAAGTTTTCAGACCAGGCCTCATCCGCATACTCCATCGTTAGCTTCGTAGTTATTGCCGCGTTAGTCGCAGGCATTGTCTTCTGGTACAGCAAACGCAAAAGAGCTTCTGCAAAACAATGACTAACTCACTACTTTCATAAGGTGGCAGAGGAGCGCTTTTTGTGTGTGCAGTCTATTTTCAGCTTCTTCCCAGACCACCGACCACTTGCCGTCAATAACATCGGCGGTTACTTCCATGCCACGCTTCGCTGGCAAGCAATGCATGAATATTGCATCTCTTTTCGCAAGCTTCATTATGTCTGTGTTCACCTGAAACTTTGGAAGAAAGGTCGCTTCCCTTGTTGCACGCTCAGCTTCCTTACCGATCGAGGTGAAGGTGTCTGTGGCTATAACGTCGGCATCTTTTACTGCTGAAGCTGCTTCTTCAGTTATCGCAATATCGCCTCCTGTCTTTTTTCCTTCGGCCTTGGCGAGATTCACAATATCTTCGAGGGGTTCATAGCCCTTTGGACAAGCGGCAGTCATGCTTATGCCAGTCTTAGCGCAGCCAAGCATAAGGTCATTGCATACGTTGTCCCCGTCTCCAAGCCACGCAAGTTGTAGACCCTTTAGTTTTTTCTTGTGTTCCTGTATAGTCATAAGGTCGGCCAGAATCTGGCAGGGGTGAAATAAGTCGGAAAGCCCATTTATTACTGGCACTGAAGCAGATCTAGCCAATCTTTGGACATCTTTGTGATCATAGACCCGCGCCATTATGCAATCCAAATATAGTGAAAGAGTTTTGGCAGTATCTTCAACCGTTTCGCCTCGCGACAGTTGGATATCGTTCCCACCAAGGTAAACTGCATCTCCGCCTAGTTGATACATGCCAACTTCGAAACTGACTCTAGTGCGAGTCGACGGCTTTTGGAAGATCATACCAAGCGTTTTTCCTCGCAAAAATGGCCTAAATTTGCCTCTCTGTTGCTCACGTTTGAGCTTCTCTGTAAATATCAGGATCTTACTAATCTCATTTGTGCTTAGATCTGCCATACTTAGGATGTCCTTCTTACTTGAGGAGATCTTCAATGTCTTCATCTGTTAGATAGACGACCTTGTCTTTTTCATCTTCTTGCTCTCTAGTGTCCTTATCTTCTTTCAGATTCCTGTCCTTATCCCTAGTCTGCGCCTCTTCTTCTGCTCCTTTCTCTTCTGCCCGCTTTTCTTGGGGCTTGTTGTTCTCCTTGTTGTCGCCCTTCTCTTCTTCTTCTTCTTCCTTGCCGCGACCCTCGCTAGCCCTTTTCTTGCCAAAAAATCCAAACCTGCTCTTTTTTTCCTTTGGCTCCTGCTCCTTGACCTTGTATGGCTCTGGCTGCTGCACAATAGGCTTTGGATCAATTGTCTCGACCTTTTGCTCCTCCGGACGGGAAGAGCTGTCTATAGAGCTCAATGGATTGACTGCAGGCTTGGATAGTAGTAGTATGTTTTTTTCCTCTTCCCTAAGGGTTTGAGCCTCTACTGACTTGACTTTTTCTACAGCCAGTTCCGGGATCTTCTGCATGGGTGTCATGTCCTCGACAGCCATGCCTACCGGGCCTGCACTTTCAAACAGTGATTCGATGAATTTATTTGAGTCAAAAGGTATAATATCGTCATAACCCTGCCCCATTCCAATGTATATAATCGGCCTTGAGGTAATATGCGCAATTGAAATCGCGGAGCCTCCCTTGGCATCTGCATCTACCTTGGTTAGTATGGCACCATCAAAATTAGTATAGTCGAAAAACTCCCTTGCCTGGTTTATCGTGTCGTTCCCAGCAAGCGCGTCGCCAATAAACAACTTTACATCTGGCTTGACGACTCTTACAATTTTGCCCATTTCATCCATCAGGTTCTTTGAAGTCTGCATCCTGCCAGCAGTATCCATGAGAACTATATCGATGTAGTTCTTTTTGGCATGATCGTATGCATCCCGGCCCACTGATGATGGATCAGATCCATATCTCTGTTTGACTATCTTAAGAGATAATCTGTTTGTATGCTGTTCTAGCTGCTCGATAGCGCCTGCCCTATGGGTGTCACCTGCCGCTACTACCACTGAAAAGCCAGCTTTTCGTAGGAGGTTTGCTATCTTGGCAACAGTGGTTGTCTTGCCTGTTCCATTAATGCCGAGGAAGACAATGACAAAAGGTCCAGCCTTGGCCTCCTTTTTCACTTTTATCTTTTCAATTAAGTCGAACCTGTTGGTCCGTGCAAAAATTTGTGCCACTGCCGCTCGGAGTTTTGACTGGACCATCTGATTTGCTTCCTGTTCCTTTTCAAGTTTTAGACCAAGTAGCTCTTTTTTCAGTTCCACGGATAGGTCGTCAACTACTTCTTGCGCTACATCACTTTCCAAAAGCGCAATTTGGAGGTCAAGTAGCACATCGTCAAGAACCTTTTCAGTCAGCTCTTTCTGAGACATACCCTTTGCTGCTCTAGAAAAAGCCTTTTTCAGTTTGTCAAACATGATTTTCAACCAGAACGGGCATCAGCCGGGTTGCTGGGCGGCCTGTATCATCTGGTTTATCTGTGATTGCAGCTGGTTTATACGCGTCGCTATTTCCTGTCTCTGAGATTCAAGCTGCCTTGCTGCTACTTCATACTCTTTTATCCGGGTTTCTACGTAGTTTAGGGCGTCTTCTCTATTCTTTTCAATGGCGACGCCAGCATCCAAGTTAATAAGCAACTTCTTTATGGGTGGTACATTAGTCTTGACATAAACGCCGATGCCGATAGGCATTAAGGACTCGACGTCAGATTCAGAAGTTATATTTTGAATTGTGTTTGAAGCCATATGGGCCTCTTCCAGTAACTTGCTTACTGTCACTTGCCGTGTCATGACGTCATTCATATATGCTTCAAGAATCCTTGACTGCTGGACCAATTCATTTATTCTCTGTTCCATCGCAGCCAATTCTTGTTGCCGCGATTGATCGCTAGCCGCGCTCATTAACTTCACTGCTCTTGATAGATTTTTAAAGCTTTAGATTCCTGATACCTTTAACATATCGTTCATATTGACCTTCATACCATAGCGTTCTTCTTCCCTCTTCATGTGGCGGTATAATTTAAGCATGTCCATCCCATGCTTTACCATGTTAAAGTTGCCTGTTATTTTCAGCTTGATGAACTTGAAGACAAGAGAATACATCTTGAATTTTTCCAGTACTGCCCGCCTGTATGCCGGTATATCATGAAGGTTCTGGACAAGGAGTTCAGCGCACCAGGTGGATGGAATTATACCCTCGCCCAGTAGAGGATAAACTGTACCTATCGACTCACCGGCTCCAATAGACTTGCGACCGTCAGTAAAGGGCTCGCAGCTTTCAGGCGGCGTAAGCCGGACAGGCCTTCCTACCTTTTTTATTACTTCGCAGTCGTACTTGTTCAAAAATTCGTCTAGAAATTGATTGTGACTTTTTAAGAAATCTCCTGCCCCGATGTGGGCATGGCCGTTGCCAAGAGGAAAATACCAAAAGTAACCTGACATCGATGGAAATGCTCTCAAATAAAAATCGTCAAAGGGCTCCTTGCCCTGCTGATACCGAACCTTGTATTGCACGCAGGGAATCCATGTTTCATTTCCAACTCTTGGTAGGTAGTTGCGATGAAAGCCAGTTGAATCAATAATGATATCAAAGTCAGACTCGAGCTCGTCCTTTCTTGGAGCCCGTCCAAATTCTATTTCCGTGCTCCTTATCATATCTTGGATCAGACGCAGCTTGTCATAGCTCACCATTCCTTTGAGTTTGATGTCGACTCCGCCCTTTTTCTCCAAATCCACAAGCATGTGCTTACCCTCGTGCATGACATAGTCATCGAAATTAAGGCCGCACTTTCTTGCAAGGCCTGCCATCACATTTTCACATGTGGCCCAAGCACATACTGCATCGTGCTGATCCTTTGGCATACGCTCAAACCCCACTACGTGGTTACTGTGATCGTCGCTCAGCCTATTCATAAGATAAGCTCCAGCAACGCCGATTCCGACAACTGCGATCTTCATGCCTTTGTTGTTAGATCTTGCCAAAGGATGCCATAAAAACTATAACATTATCTACTTCAAAATCTTAGCAGTGGCATTGTCGAAAAAGAATAAGAAGAAGGTTCAAATGCCTGGCGCTGCACGCGCAGGTATTAGTCTTTTAATTGTGGGTGCCCTGTTGGTTGGATTTGGGCAATACCTTGAGAGAGGTGCACTGTCACTTTATGGTGTAATAATTGTCGCTGTCGGATTTATCCTATATATGACGGCGTCAATCATTGCCAAGAGAAGAGATAAAATCTAGGATCTTGTTCCTTTCTCTTTTGAAACTACCGTGTCTGCCTAAGGCAAATGTGTCCTGCTGTTGCTTTTACTAGCGTACTCGCTACATCTCTTTTTTTGCCTGCTGATAAAAATACAAATTCTTTATTTTGAAAATACTATCTGACTCTTTTATTAGGCCTTATTTGAATTAGACAACGGGATATTCAACAGATAGCAACTTGATTCATTTAGAAGACTATCGCTTCGAAGGTCGGCGGTATGGTTAAGGATCCTCGTATAATTCACCTTCTTAGTGCACACTTGGATTAGGTCTAGTACATAATTAGGTTGCTGGGATCAAGTCTCCGGCACAAAAATATTGAAAGATTAGAGCCAACATGGAGGCCTGATAATTCAGGAACATGGTTAAATAGCGAAGCAAGAAGGATCAGCAAAGCTAGACCTTTTTGCGAAATGCTCTGCCACGAGTCGTCTATGTCGCATGTATAAGCATAAACTCCACCAATCCTGCTTACGTTTTTTTTGTTCTATATGAGGAAACGTTAATGTTGTAAACGCCACAGAGTATGACTTTATTTTCTAGTCGAAGGAGAACAAGTATGGTTCTTATACGCTGTATCTAAATTATGGGTGGATGGAGCTTACAAGGGATGAGGAAAAAGGGCTTGATGGCAAATACGGTGAGGCGCTTGCTTCTTCATACAGGATTCTCGTTGCAATAGGCGAAGCTACGGGCGCCAAAAAGCTTGTCCCGGTAAAATGGGCCCACATCTCCGGGGTCAACTACAATACCATCGGAGATGGTGGCATGCAATTCCTCGAAAAATTCAGCAATTCTGCCAGAGTTGCGGTAAGGACTACAATAAACCCAATGGGATATGACAAGACCAAACCTGAAGGCATCCCGCCCTCCTTTCAGGAGAGGCAGCAAAGTATAGTCACATCATATGAACGAATGGGCACCACACCATCTTTTACTTGTACTCCTTATGAGGTTTTTGACCTTCCCCAAAAGGGCACGGCTGTTAGCTTTGCAGAAAGCAATGCTGCGGTCTTTTCAAACTCGCTTTTGGGATTAATGACAAATAAAGAAAGCGCACTCTCTGCACTAGCTAGCTCTGTTACGGGCAAGGCGCCGCTCTCTGATCTGCGGCTTGAAGACGCAAGGAGCCCGAAAGTCGCAGTTGAAACGGACTTTGATTTTACCAACGAGCTTGATTATGGGGTTTTGGGCTATTTCACAGGTAAAGCAGTCAAAGACAGCTGCGTCTCACTTGACAACCTCGCTAGACTAGACACTATGCAGGCAAAGGCACTCTGCGCAGGGATCGGGACATCAGGGTCCTGTGGCATGTTCACATTTGGCGGCAAAGCCAAAGAAAAAATTTCGTTTGGGAAAAAAGAGGCTCAGTCTGTAATGGATGAACTGAGCACTGCCGATGATGCAGACATTATCACACTTGGAAGCCCCCAACTTGGCATGAACGAGCTGGAGTTGCTTGCCAAGATCACTGAAAACAAAAAATTCACAAGGCGCTGCATGGTCTTTTGTTCACGGGCAGTTTACACTGAGGCGATCAAGGTAGGTCTTGCAAGCAAGATCCAAAAGTCAGGAGCGGAGTTTAGATGCGATTCTTGCACCTGTCTTACGCCATACGTTACTAAAGATAGATACGATGCTGCGATTACAAATAGCGTCAAGGGAGCATACTACCTATCCAAGTCAAACAATGTAAAAGTCTCCCTCAAAGACATCAGAACAATTGCTGAGGAATACACGCAGTGATTATCTCTAATTGTCGCAGGATTGTAGGAGGTACTGGCGAGGGTAAGATACTGATGACCATTCAGCCGATAAACTTTCTTGCAATGGTCGATGCCAAGACAGGCACAGTAACAGATCCTTCACATGAGCTGTACGGCAAGTCACTCAAATCGTCGGTGCTCATACTTCCATATGCCGTTGGAAGCAGCGTCGGTGCGTATGTAATCTACTCACTGAAAGAATATGGAAATGCTCCAAATGCAGTTGTCTGTTCCAAAGCGGACATCACAACCGCCTCAGGTTGTGCCTTGACCAATATCCCCGTCGTCGATCTGCCCGATGGAACATCATTGCCCTCATTAAAGCATGGCTTGAATGCAAGAGTCGAGGCCGATGCTGGAAGGATCATAGTGGGGGACTAGCCCTTGAAAAATTTTGTATTTTGAGAGTAAGTATATGTTCCGTTATCGATTATAGATCAATTGACTGTATGTGAGAATAGATTCCAAGTGGGATCCATAGGCTCGGATTTGAATACTTTTTGATTCACTCAGCAAAAACAGTGTATGATATTTAACGACGTCTGGCTTGTTAATTTTTATATGGTCCTGCAGGAGAATGTGTATTTTCACATTGGATTTTTCTTAATTGGACCATTCACCATCAAGATTAGAGCTTACGCCCTAAGGCCGGGAAAAAGATCAAGAAGGCGTGAAACCTTGCCTTTAAAATCTTGACGCAGTATTCTGCTCCCACTGTAACATTTGCTGCGTTAGGTCCCTTCATTGCCCGCTATGTAACCATATTTTCGGAGATAAATGAAAAAGCCTGATAGGTTACATCAAAGCACTATTACCTTCTTAGCTTTATTCTTTTTTTATTTATTTTATAACTAGACTAATCCATCTATCGGGAAACAGGAGAATTTTTATGGACGTCCTTGTTCTGCTGGTTACTTGAAAACCTTTTATTGGCGTGAATGAAATAAAGCTAATAATTGGCAGGCTTTTGTCCTGAGTGTGGGGGGGAGCTGAAGTATGACCTTGCTAGCAAGAATTTTATATGCAAAAGCTGTGGGCTATTTGCTTCCTCCGAAAAGATAGATGAGTTACGTGATAGAGCAAAGAGGACAAGAGAAGACCCTCGCAGAAAGCATCATGACGAATATCTTGACTGGTGGCAGTCATCAAAGAAAGATAAACAGCAAAAGTAAACAGTAAGGGCTATGTACCGGCTGCGCTCTCAGCATCTGCAATATCCCTCTTTAAGGAAACCATCTGTTCCTCTTTGATAGTTTTTAGCACTGTCATCAATTCTGCCTCCGTTATTTGAGGGATTCTGCTTATCCTGTTCGCTATCACCTCTCTCATTTCTTCAAGGCTTTTTGCACGTATCTTCAAAAGTAGATCGAACTGGCCATACATTTCGTGCAACTCTAGTATTTCGTCAAATGCTGACAGGATGGCGATAGCTTCATCAGACGAACCTTGTTTAATATTTATCCCCACAAAGGCAAGATGATCGTACCCTAAGAGCCGGTTATCTGTTGCAATTGTAAATCTACGAAGGATGCCAGCTGCCACTAGCCTCCTGACCCGGATGTGTACTGTGGCATCAGAAATTTCAAGCTCTTTAGCTATGTCCACGAAGGGACGGGAGGCATCTCGGGATAAGATATCCAATATCTTGAGGTTGATCTCGTCCAGCGGCTCGGACGGGAATAGCACAAAAGGAGTACAATGCTTCGATCTAATAACGATTCTTGCTCGAATGATTAATAACTCTACGACTTCGCTAACAAAATCAAATATGCCTTGTT
>JBJMEE010000056.1:0-5077 GCA_045809585.1 Nitrososphaera sp.
GCGCAAAAGTGGCATCGACACTACTAAGCTGAAGGTTTTGGTCTTTGAGCATCTGACGACTGAAAAGGAAACAACATTCAGAGGCACGGTAGTCGACCTTGAAGGAAAGGAGTTCAGCGAACTGTCTGCTATGGTAGTAGACCAGACAAAGAGACAAACATACCTCAATTTCTAGCCAGAGTTTAAATATTAAATTGGGCTTATTTTTGTATATGTCATCAATACAAAACAAGTCTGTTGGCATTATGCAGGCCAATGATAAGGGCCCAATCCGATATTGCGTTGAATGCGGCGCAAAGATACCTAAGTCGCAAAAGACCTGTCCTGCATGTGGCGAAAGCCCGTAACGCCTTCTTTATATCCTCTTTTTTGTTAGAACTCTTAGATTATTATAATTGAAGTATCTTATGCCGCAGAGATCGCTGTGCTTGACGAGCATATCATTTATCGCAAGAACTATTTGATAGTGGCACTTGTAGTGGTCCAAAGCCAGTAAGGCTAGTGTCACTTCATTGGCAACTAAGAAGAAGTATCATTGGAAGGTCACTCTCTACAGGAGTAGAGAGTCAGCTGGTGAGATTGTAAGAAATATCCTCTATGCCAAAAGTCTTATCTAAAAGTTGACAAATGATGCACAGCAGGCTAGCCTATAGGAATCTTTGTGATTACGCCGGATCTATGGCAATGCTCGCGTCAAGGCCGCCTAGGCGCTCTATCATCTGCCACTCTATTACCGCAGCTACAAACAATACTCCTATGGCAATGCCTACTTCTATCAGAGTCGGGATGGCGTATTTACGCCAGGGCCTTCTCTTAATAAGGTAGTAGATTAGCATGCCGCTTCTTGACATGGCAAGGCCATAAGCGAACACTTCCATGATGCCAAAGGGCGTTATCAGGATGACAAGTGGCGAAACTCCACCTAGCGTGGGTGACGAGCTTGCAAGCGCACCGAAAATCGAACCTGTGGCAAAACCTGAAAATGCTCCAAATGCCACGCCTGCTGCAGGTACAAACATTATTAGCGTGATTTGGATATTGTTCAGAAAGATGCCGTTCTGATCGATCCCTTCTATCTGCTTCGAAAATTCACGCGTCAACGTCTCTGCTTCCTCATCACTCATGGGTACTGCCGCTCCCGTGGAATAGGCAATGAGAAACGCAGCTGCCCCAAACGCGAGGTAGATTAGGCGTCGCTTGTTGGTCTTAAAACGCAACAGAAATGGTTGTATTTGGTATTGTATAATTACTTTTGTCATTCCCCTCAATCTTGCCAACTTTGTCTTTGGCCCAATCATCCTCGCATCATTTTTTATGTATGTTGAACCTAACAATAGCGGTGAACCATCCACAGTGACAACAAGTGCAGGAAATACCATCTTTCCGCAATTCTTTGCGATTGGTAATGAGCCTATAGACTTTGTGGTTCAGGACATTGCGGTAATCATGGTAGTCGCGGCTATAATGCTTGCGATCACGTTCAAGCTGAAGCAGCCTATGGTCATAGGTTATATTATTGCCGGCATGATAATTGGGCCCTTTACTCCGCCTTTCAACCTTGTCAAGAGCCCCGAGACTCTGAATCTCTTTGCAGAGTTAGGTATAATCATGCTACTCTTTGTTACTGGTACCGAATTCCCTATAGCCAAACTCCGCTCGGTGGGCAAGATATCCATAGCTACTGCTCTTGCAGAAGTGCTGGGAACACTATTGATTGTATTCTTTATCGCGCAAAGCCTTGGATTCCACTTTTATGATTCCCTCTTTCTTGCCTTGGCATTATCAATTACTAGCACTGTCATCACGATCAGGATACTGGAGGAAGTCGGCCTAATACGCGATAAATCATCCACGCTCATTCTGGGGATGCTGATAGTCGAGGACATAATTGCCATCAGCGCTCTTGGTATCTTGCAGTCCTTCGTTGCGACTGGTGGCAACTTGTCCGTTACGAACATTGCCATTGTCCTTGGAATAGTAGGCGGCTTTATCGGTGGTGTAATCATAATAGGCAGCAAGTTCGTCCCACGAATAATAGATCGGGCCGGCAAGACAAACGACTATGCACTGCTCCTGATAACGATCCTCAGCATCGCCTTTGGGCTGTCCTTTCTTGCAAACGGCCTTGGCATGTCGGTCGTAGTAGGTGCCTTCCTTGCTGGAGTACTTGTAGCCGAGAGCCGGAGTGCGGCAGTGGCAAGGATAATTACAATCCCGCTGAGGGATATGTTTGCAGCCCTATTCTTCATATCAATTGGGGCACTCATGAATATTTCGTTGATCCCTGCATTCATAGTCCCTGCCATAATTCTTATACTGACCTCATTTGCTTCAAAGCTCCTGATAGTCACTGGCATTTTGGTAAGGGCGCGCTATGACAGCACAACTGCGCTTAGGGCTGGTCTCGGGATATCAGCTACCAAGGGAGAGTTATCGTTGATTGTTGCCAAGGGTGGACAGGATGTAAACGCCATTACTCCTTCCATTCTGCCAATACTTGGTGTAGTCACAATAGTGACGACGTTTATAGGACCATTTATCATAAAGGTCGGAAGTCGATTCAAGATGACTGAGCCAACTGAAGCAGATTCAAAGAAGGAAAAAGAAGAAGAGGAAACCTAGTACTGGAACTTTTGCGCTAAAGGTGCATAGTTGTGAAAACTTCAAGGTTTTAGACCTTCATAAGCATAGGTCCACTAGTGCGTGCGCCATACAATAATGTCGATGCAAGGCGGGCTGAGTAGGAAATTTTTCATCGATGTTTCTGACATGAACTAGAAAATTCCAAGACTTGCCCTACATACAAACGCAACGATTCTTAGTCTTTTCAGGCCCTGGATATGATTTCTGATCATTGCTGTCTGTGATGATTTGGATTCTTGTATGGTGACGTGCTGATGCTCTTTTTCTTATCTTATATGTATGATTACTTGAGAACAATAATGATAACCAATATGCATATCATGATACACATGCATGCGGTAATGAACGAGACAATAAATGAAACGATGTAGAATCACTAGGCCAACCATAGCAGATAAATGTCAAATTAGATTTCAACGATATGTGTCTAGATTGAAGCGATGGATCATAGTAAGCATAGGCCTTGGGGCAGTGGTTGTATTGACCCTCCTCCTTTCAACAACAGGAGGTCGATGATCGGCCGCATTCTGACGTAGGTCTTATAGTTTCGTTTTATATATAGCAGCATTGAACTCAAATCCATCTGCCTCTCTTCAAGTAGTTCTATTGTATCTTGTACATACTAGGTTGCTTGTGTGTGTTTTTTGTTTGCATGATTGCTTATTTGTTTTTCTCCTAGTTGCAGTTGCAGTATGTGCTATTTCTAGATGAGCTTGCTTTGCATATATTGTGTGCTGTCAAGGCATCTGTTCCTTGGAGTACATCTCTACCTGCAAAAATTAGCTGCATGATCTCCATGATCCGTTTTTGTATCCTGATTGATCTTAACGTTAAGCCAGTTCTCATTTATGGATGACCACCGTTCAATCTTATTTGCTCTGCAGAGTCGATGTCGTCAGCTGACTGAATTCTTGTAAAATGGAACAGAAAGCTGCAAAGTTTGGATCGCTTCTTGAGTCATCCCTGTTGACAGACTATTCTCTACGAATCCATTGTCGAATCATCTACCGACGCAGACTTGTCAAAATTTGACAGCGCGGCATCCATCAGTCATATTCTGGCTTTGAATAGTGGGAAATTCCATATTCCACTTTTGCAAGCGTCAAAACATAACGTCTTAGTTGAATGTATGTTCAAGGGGGTGCCCTAAGATTATCAAGAAATCCATACTAAAGCATATTATTTTCAATTTTTATTCTGTGATATGTGTAAGAAAAACTAAAAGATCTCTTCATCTTTTCTAACTCCTCCCAAACCCGTCTTGATGCTTGCGGCACATTCAAGGCATGCACTACTTGAGAATGGAAAATCCTTTGTGCACTTTTTGCACACCGGTCTCTTGCATTCAGAACATTCCATTGAAGCTGTCCTAGTATTACAGAGAAAACAGAGCATCATAATATTATGATGTCATCGGTGCCCTAAAAGGTTTCTTGGAACATAATTTACTGCTCTTAAGAATTCAGTCTATTTGCCGGTTGGCAGTCTTGTAATATACAGTTAGAAATAACTCTCGAAGCAGATTAATTATATTCTACACTGGACTTATTTTTTGTAGCTATGTGTATTTATTGGCGATTCCGATATCGTTAAATCTACTTGTCCTGTCATGTTCTTTCATAAATGAAGGATATGGAGCAGGCGCCAAATGGGCACATATTCGCCTGCACTCGCAAGAGCGAGCAAGAATGCTTTGACCGGATGCTCTTTGCAACAAACCGTGTATATGGCGAAAACGTATTGAAGATAAGAAGAGGTGATCTTCTTTTTCTGCTCAATCTTGACACTGACACGCTCTATGGTACTTTCCTAGCCCACTCTCAAGGCGCAAAGAATATTGTGCCTGAAGCTTGGAAGGGCAGATACCCCTACCAAGTGGAGGTCTCTCGAAATGGCACAGTGCATTCTTTCGTAGGCGCAAGAAAACTCCTCTCAGGACTGGGGATTAGATGGAACGATATGCTTGATGGGGAGCTGGCGCAATCACTCTCTCTATACCTCGAAAACCCTGATAACAGACTGAAGATCATCAAAAAGACTGCAGTGGACAAGCCAAGGCTTGAATCCACTACTCTCTGGGACTATCCCCGGCAAACCTATGGCAAGATTCAAAAGGGGAACAACAAGTACGCTGGTGTCACACCTGCTTTTGTAATCTACAACATGGTCAAGCGCTACACAGAACCAGGTGACCTTGTGCTTGATCCAATGGCAGGGAGCGGCACTACCCTAGATGTGTGCAGCGAAGAGGAACGCAACTGCATAGCATATGATATTGCATCTACCCGACCTGATATAATTCAGAACGATGCTCGCAAGATACCGCTTGCAGTTGCAAGCGTAGACATGATATTCATCGATTCACCTTATGGGGACAACATCTACTACAATGATCATCCTGGTAACATCGGCAAGATATCTGCAGAGGCTACCC
>JBJMEE010000057.1:0-5131 GCA_045809585.1 Nitrososphaera sp.
TGTTGTTTATGCACCAGTCGATAAATAGTCTGACCTTTTCTGAATCAGACTTTTTGTCATTCAGTCTTTTCTTTGACTCTTTTAGAAATTTATCAAAAAGTCCTGGGTCCATGGCTCCGCATATGCCCTCCTCTTGCAGAATCATAATAAAAAGGATGGAGGAGTGGTAGTTCTGCCTATGGTCTCGACCAGCCAATTCCTGCAGGGATATTCTGAAAGCCAGATGTTGCCAGCATAAATACCCAAGCAGTAAATACGAACGGACCAGTTAGAGCGGGCAGTCCCCATGTTCCGAAGAACCTCTGCAGAGCAGGCATCAGAAATGAACAGCCTATTGTGGCAAAGACAGCCATCATAAATGACTGAGGTGTAAGTGGTACAAAACTTGTCAGGGCTATCATGACTAGCACTTGATTGAAACCATGCAGCCCCAATTTTATTTCTGCAGTAGGCAATTTGGTAAGTATTGCCATTGTTACTCCAATGCCTGAACCCAAAAGGGCCATCAAGCCTGCCAAGAAAAGCGGGGAGTTTTCGTTCCATCCTGCGGTATATGCATTGGTCCACCATGGTATTCCCTCCTGCACCCCGGCTATTACTGGTGGAAGTTGAAATGCAAGTGTGAGTCCCACTACCCAAAATACACCTGTCTTCCAGTTCTCTACAAACGTGACCTGTGAGACACCTTTTAGTGTCGCTATTATGAATTCCTTTGCAGTCCACTTAAATGCCCCTTCTTGCACGGGGTTGCCACTTGCAGATATTAGCTCCTCCTTAGGAGGCGGAGGAGGCGCTGGCCATATGTCATGTCCGAACCTCTTGGATGCGAACATCAAGGCCCATGTCGTGAAGATAAAGGAAGAGGTAAACCCTGGGATGGCCCACCCTCCAGTTGTTCCACCTAGAAGAAACATGTCCCCCATCAGGTGTGAGAATGCCATCCAGGTGAAGGCAGTTATAGCCGCCCCAAACACTGAGATAAAGAAAGTGGCCCTATTTGCCTTAACAAACGGCCCTGACCAAAATGCCATTCCAGTGAGTATTGAGTTGTAACCGAACAGACCGAAAGTGACCAAGTCATAAGGAGCCCCAGCCAAAATAGCAACCCCGGCGCCTATCAAGCCTGAAAGTACCATCATCGCGCCAGCCTTTCTTGATGCGATGAAGACACCTGCCAGTATCAATATGCCTGTTATCGGGGAGCTAAAGAGGGGTACCTCGGCAATACCATTAAAGAGCGTAAAGAAGAAGTCCAGAATTGGATCTCCAGTGGAATAGGTTGGAATAGCCATTGATTCTGGGTCTTGTGAATGCAGAGTTTAACATTTGTACAACATATCAATTTATAAACAAGAACCTGATGCCAAAAATTAGCCGATGTCGGCAATAATGCCTTCAATCTTTTGTGGTGCCTGGATTTTTTCTTATTAAAAAGACTTGTTGGCATCAAAGATTAATGTAAAGATCCCAGTAAAGGCACTCACGCTTGATATTGGACACGATCAATGCCGCAATTGAGCCTCTCTTTAATATTGTGCAAAGCAACATCAACGTAGCGGCTCCTACAGGGATCCTTCTTCTTGGCCTTGTAACAGGCTTGCGCCATTCGATCGAAGCCGATCATGTCGCTGCGGTAATTTCAGTTATTGCATCAAGCCACAAGAACATCAAACGTGCTTCTATACTTGGCGCACTATGGGGGCTTGGTCATACCATATCGCTTTTTATTGCAGGGCTCTTGGTATTGCTACTTGCAGTCAATATCAGTGAGACCGTAGGCAGCAGGCTCGAATTTGGTGTAGGCATAATGCTCCTTTTCCTAGGTATTACTACCATAACGGGATGGAGCATTGGCAAATTCTTCAAAGGCCTGCGACATCAAAAGTCATCACACAAGCACATCCACCACCATCAGAACAGTGTTGTCCATTCGCATGTACATGTTCATGATAATGAACACAGACATGGGCACAAGTCGCTAATCATTGGCATGGTTCATGGGATGGCTGGAAGTGGAGCGTTGCTACTTATTGTACTATCGACCATCCATTCCATACCTCTAGGGTTGGCGTACATAGCAATCTTTGGAGCAGGTTCTATTGGGGGCATGGCTGGGATAAGCACACTCATAGGGATACCCTTTGTCAAACTTGCCAATTCAGCAAAGGTTAGCCTTCTACTCAGATATGCTGGCGCAATAACTACGCTGGCAATTGGCGCAGGGATGATGTATGATTTGGTCTGGATAGATCAGATATTCGCTTCATAATCATAACAAGAATGGAAGTCGCCAGCTTTAAGACTGTGTCATTTACATAGTCTAAATCTTTAATGCTTCTTAGTCCTTTTGGATGTTTAGCTATCATATCCACCTTCAATTTTCTGTAATCTCAACTATCTTTTTTGCAGGATCTCCCAGCTTGGCCATTCTCTTATGTTCTCTGTTTCGCTTCTACCGAATCGCAGATCATGATCATGGTTAGAACCATCTGGTTTTATCATGAACTTCCAACGAGCTTTACAAGACTGTCTAGCAGTATTGATGCGACATTGCCAACAAGAGTCTTTAGCCCAACTAATGGTTGATACTGTGATGAAACTATTCAATAGAAAGCGTATAAGGGAGCAAGCCATCATTAGTATACCCAAGTCTTCTTAAAACATCTATAACTTGGCATCTGACGTCATACATTTAGCAGTGACATCATTAATGCTCGATAACATCGACGAACTGATCCTTTCTACGTTGAGCAAAAACTCGAGACAAGATAGTAAAGAAATCTGGAACTTCCTCATCGGCTGTGGTTACACCCTTACAGAGGAAGAGATCGGATCAAGAATTGCTAGGCTAGAAGCAGAGGGGATCATAACTGGCTACACAATATCGGTTAACTCCACAAAGATTAAACGCCGCGTGGTAAGAGTCGTGCTTGTAACGTTCAGGACATCGCAGCACCTTCCAATAAGGCTTGAAGGTCTGAAGAAATATTCAGCTGACGCACCTTTTGTCCTGTATTCCGGCAGGACAAGGGGCGGATATGATTGGATATCTGTACAAGCTTTTCCATCAGAAGAAATGGCTGATGAGGAAAGTGATATTTATAGAAACCTATTTGGAGACATCATACAATCGTACGAAGTATATGATTTCATACCAACTAAAGATCCCTCATTCCATTCTCTTGCATACACGCGTAAAGATTACAAAAAATTCATGGATGAGTGGATTCCCCCGTTCCTTCCAAGATAAGCTGGCTGGCTTGCTATGAGCCAGGTTTTTTGTTTTTGAAGCGTATACTCTCATCAATGAGCGAGTGAACACTCAACCTTATCATCATTAGGAAGTTGATTATTTCTGCTCTCTGCTCTGGTTCTATAGTTGTGTGAACTTCATTTATCAAGTTATCAACTCTTGCCAGCGTAATTTTGAGAGTAAGTGATGCTTTTTTTGCTATAGCCGAAGATCTTGATTCATCTTTTGCAGAAGCAATTATTTTGTTAAATGTTTCCTCTTCCTTTATTACTATTTTTAATTCACGGATCTGCCTTACAGTTAGATTGTTATGAATGACTTCACTAGCTATCCTTTGCTGATTGTCACTAGGGATTTGTACTATTTCTATAGCCTGGCTTACATTAAGCGAGTTGTTCATTATCTTGTGCTTGATTTCATCTGGTAGTTTGAGCAGCTGCATATGATGCGAGACATATTCTTCGCTTTTGCAGATTTTTCTGGCAAGCTCGCTCACTCCACCCCAGCCAAAGTCGATGACATACCTCCTAAAGGCCTCGGCCTCTTCTATAGGATCCATTGACTTTCTTTGAATATTCTCGGTGAGCTGGATTTCATATGCTTGCTTTTCAGATAATTCCCTTATTTTCGACGGGATGAACCTCCACCTAAGAGTCCTGCATGCTCGAAACCTCCTGTGGCCTGCAACAATTTCAAATCCATGTTCAAGAGGTCTTATTAGAATAGGCTGCAACAGGCCATGCTCTCTTATGCTATGGACCAAGGACTCACAATCTGGATCAGATCTCTGAAATTTATCTCGTATAGCGAATTGAGATGGACGAATCATTTTCATCTCTATCTGTTCAACTACGCTTGAATCGACAAATTCCACTGCGATTAAATCCTATCAGCAGTACTTATCCTTTCTCTGTCATGCCATACTCACCGTGGAAAGACACAAACCGACGTTCCCACTCTTATTTATGATACCTTTTTTTTGAATAAAAAACTTCTTCAGAGACAAAAAGATCTTGAACATCCCTTGGAAGCAGATCATATTGCACAGAGGCTTTTCCAACTGCTAAATCTTTGAGGAATTCATCCCCCACAATTTTAGCGAGCCTGTTGACGGGATAGACATATAGCACATCTACCCAAGACGGGTAAGACGGCCTCACATACCTGTATCCCTCTGTAAGCTTCAGAGTAAAGTACCACGCAAGGCCTTCTTTAAGCTGATGGGGATGATTCTTACTTATTATTCCATGTATCAATTCATGTAAGTAATGGCCAAATCTTGCAATATCGCATCTTATTACAATTTCCCCAAGATGGTAATCCGTAATACCTACGAATTTTGTATCGCTATAGATTGAGAGCATAGATTGACTTTTTCTAGATATTACTTGTACTTCCATCTCCCATCTTCCGCGACATATTAGTACGTCAAATGATGTCACTATTCCAAAATAATCATCGATTATTTTGTTTGCATGTTTGATCCATGATGATATTTTCTTAACCTCATCGCTGGTTGTAAATGTAAGAAAATGTACTTCGTGTTTGCTTAGGTAGGTCAATGCTTGATATTACAACGTTTAATAAACAAGATAGAATATATATAATATTACCTAGCTTTCCTGAAATAAGTTATTACAAGTTGAATTTTTTGACAGTGGAAGGTCTGACATCTGGGGCTTGGTTAGATAGAATAGAACCTTAAATACGACGCCACGATCACTACCTTAATGACAAGCATAGATAGTGGTTATGATACTGCGACCATTCTAGAAGTGCTGATAAATACCTTAGTTCAAAAAAATGTGATATCTGAACAAGAGGCTAATTACATAAAGCAGACGGGAAGGGGCGCTACTTACAGACAAGACCAGACTG
>JBJMEE010000058.1:0-6120 GCA_045809585.1 Nitrososphaera sp.
CAGAGGTATGAAAGCTAACTGATAATTACAATGTGTTACAAGCTATATGCAGTATATGTCAAGCAAAGACATGAAAAGGAATCCTGAGTCAAAAGGCGGAGCAGGCCCTGCAACAAATGCATCCTTTGACCCGGAGCGAGGCTACGGCACTAGTGAGCAGAAAGAAAGAATCAAACAACAAGCAAGCAAATAACAATACGTTCTCACCTTCCGCTATAGGCTTTTTTAAGTGAAAAATCAATTAATACTTTTCTTAAATTATGGTGGCTGGAGATCCTGGCTTTCACTCAGAACACACAAGAATGATTTGAGGCTAAAAATAAAGATAAGAGGCTTCACGCAGCGCCGGAGCCACACATATTTTCTCTTCAAGGAACCTGGCAAACTTGAAGAGGTGGATGCCTTTCTCGTGATTAGTTTGAGCGTTATCTGCTTACTTGACCCCTGCAGGACCCTTGCTTTCTTTGTGTTCTAACTTCATGTGTTGCTCCTTGTCTTGAACTGTTGTAAATGTGATTCCACACTCGTTGCATTTGAGCTCGTTGTTGCCTGCTGTTGCAGATGACATGAAACATTATGAGGTAGCTTACATAGAATAAGTGTGTTTTTGTAAATTTTCTCTTGGGTTTTGGAATATTCTCCATAACCGGCGGTCTTGTTCTCTGTGGGGTAAATCAGGCGCTTATAACCATCCAAAGAAGCCCATCAAGGCAACGCGATAGACTTCATAGGTTCTCATCTACTTATGCAGAGGGTCAACGCTCTCAGGCTTCCTGTAACTATCCAGAAAATCAATGATGTCTTGCCTAGTTATATCGTGAAAAGTCTTGGGTTCGCTGACTTCTGCAAAGCCCTTTAACTTCACCATGGTATTAATCCTAGCGGTCTAAATTGGGATCGTCGGCTTCAGTGTCTTTTAAAATTTTGGAGGACACTACTGCCGTCTGCCTTTGTTGCAGATCCGCCATTAACTGAAAGAGATCAAATGAGCTATGCAACGTACAATGATATTATATGTTTTTATTTAATATTGTCCAATCAATTGTGATGTCCGATACAGGTTTTACATGTCCAAAATGCGATCATTCTTTTCCCACAGCCGAGCAAGTTGCAAAACATGTAAGGAATGAGCATGTAGATGGAACCCAGACTGAATCTACCAAGCGAATGACACAATAATCCGGCCAATACAATATTAGATCGCTCATAGAAAATACTGCAGGAAAAAGTACGCTCTTCTTTTGTATATGAAACCTATTCATTATTAGCCATTGTACTGATGTATATATACAAATTTCTGAAATAAGATCCTCATCAGCTTCCGAGGGGTTCTGCTGGAAAAGTGTAGTAGTTTGACTCTTAGTCTTCTATTATATAAGCGGTATTCTATGCTGGATCTACCTATTTCATTATCCCTCTACACATGTTGTTTAACTATACCCTTTTGATATTAGAGTAGACATGTACACAGATTCTAACTCCTGTTACATTTGATCCGGATGGATGTCTATTTGCTTAGAGAACCTTATCTGCCTTCAGCTCTCATTGTTGAGATCAACATAGAACTTTATTAAACGGCTTAGCATAGTTTTTGCATAGGTTGTGATGCCTTTTCCTGGTCTTGTCTTCAGCGTGAAGCCCCAGATCTCTATTGTCAGAAAAAGATAGCTTTGCTTGCTGAACACTAAATCTCTTGCCTTCTGTGTGGCTCCTTTTTGGAATTAAATCATCATCAGCCAAAGCGCGCTCTTCGATACATCGCTTGCTTTTTTAACCATAGCCGCGGTATCATGTACTTCTGGAAATAGCTGTTCACAGGTAGAACCTTCTTGTATAATCCATTAATGCTATTTTATGCCATTGCACTTGTATTGAGTGGAGATAGAGAGAGCAAAAAGTCGCTTGGTTCGTTAGTTGGAAGCGACATGAGGGATGATGAAACCACCATGGAAACTATGCTAAGGTCAATTTCCAACTCAAAAGAAGAAAAAGAAAGGGAGCGAGATTATGACTGACAGAGAAACTGACGACAACAACGTTGAAAGAAGAACAACCATCAAGATCATCTCAACAAATCAGACGATAAAATTAAATGATGGAATTATGGTCGCAGGTTTTCCTGGACCAGGGCTCGTTGGCTCTATGAGCGTTAGCTACATCATAGAACAGCAGAAAATGCACCAGATAGGATACGTCGACTCAGACTTTATAGTTCCCGGCGTCATCTACATAGGGGGAAAGTTAAGGCATCCATTTCGTATCTATGCAAATGATGAACGCACTGCGTGCGTTCTTGTGTGTGATGCTCCAGTAATTCTATCTGGCATCCGCTCTGTGCTAAATGCAGTAGTTATATGGGCCAAATATAACGGTGTTAGAGAGATCATGGTTTTAGAAGGCATGGTAACCCCGGGCATCTCAGAAATGGGCAGAAAGCCTTGGGTTCTGTCCAACGACGGGCAATCGGATGATCACAGCTACCTAAGCCGCATCAAAGACAAGAAGGCAGAATCAGGCCCACCTGCATTTATTTCCGGGGTATCTGGCGGCCTCTTGGCAGCATGCCTTTCAAATAGAATTCCTTGCACGGCACTCTTAATACCGTCAATTGCTGGAATTCCAGATCCAGAGGGAGCAGCCATTCTGATTGAAAAAACAAATGAGCTTGCCAACAATCCGTTTAGAATAGATGTGCGTCAGCTAAGGAATGAGGCAGAAGCGCTCAAGCGCCAGTTGCAGGAGCTGATCAATTCTGTAAAGAGGCAACAACAAGATCAACAGCAACAAACGCAGACAGGTGGAGGGACGGGAATATACAGTTAACCAGTAACTGTGGAATCTATCTACATTTTGTTTCTATGTATGTTAAATGAAGATGATTATGGGGAGGCCCGATAAAAATCATTCTATAAGAACTAGTTTCATTTTTTAAATATAAAAGTAGTTATGAATCACACATTCTGAAGAATTATACAAATCATATTCATAATTTGCGGTGCTCTCCTAGTCATATCATCAGACAAAACAGAGGTTTGGCATCAGCAGACGAAGAGACAAAAGAAAGAGTAGCAAAAACTGGCGGAGAAGCAAGAGCACAGGATAAAGCAGGTCTGCCAGGAGTTGGACACAAGGCTGGAGAGACAGTTTCTCAAGACAAAGAGCATATGTAAGAGATTGGCAAGAAAGGCGGACAAAAGTAAAATTAGACGCAGGGCAACAGAAACAAAATTTCTGAAAGCCATTACCAGGTCTTACGTATTCTTTTTCTTTATAGTCGGGCAAAAAGAGATTAGAATCGCAAGTCTCAATGCCCCCTAGAAATTCAGTTTTAAGGAGGGATGGCACCATTTAGGCCAAATAAACTGTTAATTAGTAAAACTTGCTAATATTGAGTGGATGAGTAACTTGCCAACCGTAAATGCAGAAATTAGCATTGCACCAATTGGTACTTCAGATACAAGCATGGGCAAAGAGATAGCAGCTGCCTACGATGCAATTCGCAGCATAAAGAATCTCAAAAAAGTAACTCTTACTCCAATGAGCACCCAGGTAGAATCAGACAATCTAGACGATATCTTTCAGGCAATACATGTCGCTCATAATTCTGCCAAATCAGTTGGAGCCAAGCGCGTGATCTCGACAATAAGGATCGACGAAAGGCTGGATAAGCCAAACACTTTGGACCAAAAAGTCCAGTCTGTGAAGACAAAAGCAGGTTAAGTGGGAATAACCACACTGACTAATTTTGATCTTCGATAATAAATAATAGCCCAACGGAACTAAAATGGCATATTAACCAATTTTACTTATTGTGTTTGATTTTTTACCTCTAAGAGAATATTCAAAGATGCATATGGTGTCATCGAGCCATTTCATAGGATGAACAGAGTGTATCGTATATGATATGCGTACAACTTGTGTTTCAAAATCAAAGTCGACCTGACAGACGGTCCTACAAGTAACACCATGAGCAAAGGTATTCTAGAGATACAGTATTAATTTTATAAACATACAGCAATAGATATCAAAAAAATAATGTAAGCGGCCAGCAAAATTGGGTGACAGCCACATGGCGCAATTCAGAGCCAGCATGACACGAGATAATGTTTCTCGTGCGTATTCGTCTAAATAGAGACACCAATGAGAATATAGGCACAGACTTTAACGAAAAATCAGGTTGCTTGGATAGGCCAAAATCTGCCACCAATAGGGGCAACATCTCACGCTCCAATAGGAGCTGAATATCCCCATACATCGGAAAAATTGAGAGACCTGCTGGCGATAGACAGAGACCCGACTCACAGCATAACCCTGAACTTTGTCTTCTACTGTAGTCTGTTTTCTCTTACTTCCCATACTAGCTGTTTGCGCAGCATTTTTAGGTGCTCTTGTTCGTCTTCCTTCATAGTACTCCACAGCTTGACAATCTCAGGCTTCTTGTCTTTCTCTGCGTCGCGAATGTATTTTTCAACAGAATGAATACAAAAAATCGGCCTTCTTTTCAATCTGAGTTATCACATTGAATGTCGATTCTTCAAGTAGGCAGATTCTTTTTGTTGCAGTTCCTTCTGTCATATGTCCAATCTGCGCCATAAAACCTAAAAAAGAATTACAGAATTTGCTTTGCAATTTGCAGCGTACCTGTTACAGTATGCTCCCGAGCTTCAAAGCATTCGATGCCGCGCTCCTTTAGCGCCTTACTAGTAAATGGGCCAATCGAAATCACCTTGGTAATGCTATTCAGATGCAACTCATCTTTGGATACCTTGTCCATTATTTCAAAGAATGAGTTAACATTTGAGGCGCTAGTAAAAATAATCGCATCCATCCTTTTTTGTAACAAGAGATCATAAAACTCCTTCCATATGGGCTCGATGGCCCTTGTGCGCACGGTGTAGAGGAAAATTTCGTCAACTTCCATCCCAAGGCGGGTTAGGGCCTCGGCGGCAAAATCGTTTGCAGCAGCGCTTCGAGGAATGATTATCTTTTTTCCGACCGGGTCTATCCCCGAAAGGAGGTCGACTAGTCCAAATGAAGAGAATTTGTCTAGTACTAGCCTGACATCTATGCCGTGCTCTTCAAGGCTCTGCTTTGTCTTTGGGCCTACAGCAATTACCGTAGTAGATTTCAGAACTGGTGCTATATTATCGCGGGCAAGGTCAAAGAGGATGTTCACTGCCTGCTGGCTCATGAACGCACAATAATAGTGCTTTTTCTTGCGCAGTTTGTCAAGGAACTCCTCTGCTACTTCCGAACCCTTTGGTACTATCTCTATTGCGGGAAGCGCTATAGCCCTGCCACCTTGCTCCCGTACCTGCTGCAAAAATTCTTTTGCGTCGTGTTCGCTTCGAGTTATTGCCAGGATTTTATTCTTTAATCCAGCCATTTCTGTCAGTTTCTCTTGAACCAGTCAAGCTTATCGCTCAGTCCGGCGACTCTTCCTATCACGATTACTGCAGGAGGCTTGACATCCGCTTTTTTTGTAAGTTTTGCAATGGTACCAAGCGTACCCTTGACAACCCTCTGCTTGTCAGTTGTGCCACTAGCAACAATTGCAACCTTGATGCTCTTTTTCATTCCAGCTTTTATCAAATTGCGCGAAATCTGATCCAGCTCTCCTATGCCCATCAATACTACTATAGTATCGACTGCGCTGGCAAGCTTGTCCCATCTGACCACCAGCTTGTCTTTTCTCACATCTTCATGCCCGGTGACTATGGCAACTGAGGAGGAGTACTGACGATGTGTAAGTGGAATACCGGCGTATGCGGGCGAGGCAATGGATGAAGTAATGCCGGGCACTATTTCAAACTCGATCCCGCGCTTGATGAGATATTCAGCCTCCTCTGCTCCCCGCCCAAAGATGAAAGGATCTCCGCCCTTGAGCCGCAGCACGGTCTTACCCTTTTTTGTGTATTTTACCATAAGATCATTTGTTCTGTCTTGATGCGTGGTCGGATCGCCAACCACTCTGCCAACATAGGCTTTCTCTGATTCCGCAGGTATCTGGTCGATTATTTCCTTGCCCACCAGTCGGTCATATAGTACAATATCACAGGTCTTCAAAAGTTCCATTGCCCGCAGAGTCATCAGCTTGGGATCGCCCGGGCCGGCTCCGCA
>JBJMEE010000059.1:0-3271 GCA_045809585.1 Nitrososphaera sp.
TATGCCAGCGGACAAAAAAGATGCCAGATATGTGAGATATTTATAAAGTGGGATGGACTTTGGTGCCCATGCTGTGGATATAGACTGAGGACTAAGCCTAGGAACTTGAAGTACAAGGCAAAACTGAGGGCGAGGACTAGGAAGCAGCATGAGGTCAAGGTTGCTAAGCCAATTACTGTTCGCATAAGGTAGGCCAATGGAAAACGAGCCGGAGGTTCTTGCAACCGAGATAGTCAGCCCGGGCACTGGACGTAATTTTTTTCTTAGTAGTACTTTTTTTCAAAATGGGTGCTTTATTGTGGTAACTGAGGGTAACCCACGCATAGGGGCAGTTTCTATGGCTATTAGCGCGTCAAACAAGGTTAGTGTTGCCAAAGTTATACCCAGCAAGCATGATTCAATTTTTATCAATACCATGGCAGAGAAGGTATCGTCAATGATTAACGGGATTTCACTGGTATCGTTACACAGCAAGAGCCAACTTCAGCTTGATGACATGAAAGCAATTATGGAAGGAGTAATGAATAGCATAAGTAGTAAAAGACATGAACAAAGATAGCGCAGATTTTCGCAGTTTTTTGTGGAAGCTCCAAAGCGAGAATGAACTCGTCCGTATAAAGCGAGATGTCAATGCCGAATATGAGCTTGCTGCAGTTACTTCAAGATTAGACGGGAAGCAGGCAGTACTTTTTGAGAAGGTGCGCGGAAGTAAAATCCGAGTGGCTTGCAATGTTCTAGCGACTCCCAGAAGGTTTTATCTTGCTCTTGGAGAGGCGTCCCGCCAAGCAAGTGAAGCGGATGTCAAAAAAGGTATCCACGCCCGGGTCACCGAAGCTGTTCACACCCTGTCAGAGCCTGCAAGGATTCAACATCATGCGCTATTTGAAGAAAACACCTCTAGAAACTTGTATGATCTTCCGATAGTCACACATTTTGAAAAGGACGCCGGCCCTTTCATCACATCCTCGATAGTATTTTCGGAGAATCAGGAAAACGGCAAGCAGAACCAGTCTACGCACCGGCTTCTACGCCTTGATGACCGCCATATGGCGATACGCATGGTTGAGGGTAGACATCTTCACAAGTCCTTCGCATACGCTCGTGATCATGGCCAGGACTTGAAAATTGCAATAGCGATCGGGGTTCACCCCGCTGTTAACATAGCCGCGGCATATCAGGCAGCATATGGAGTAGATGAGATGCTTATCGCCAATTCACTCCTTGAGGGCAAGCTTATACTCTCAAAGACAAGCCATTCGCAGCTTTATGTGCCAAATCATGCCGAGATTGTCCTTGAGGGCAGGATACTAAATGATATGACGCATGAGGAGTGGATGGTCGAAATGCTCCGCACATATGATTTCAAACGCAGGCAGCCAGTCTTTGAGCTAGAAAGAATAATGTTCCGCAATGATGCCATTTATCATGATATCCTTCCGGGGTATGCCGAGCATCGCCTACTCATGGGATTGCCAGTTGAAGCAAAAATGTATGATCACATTAAAAATGTTGTACCCACGACCCAGTCAGTACATCTCACAGACGGTGGTAGCAACTGGCTATCTGCTGTCATCCAGATAAAGAAGCGGTTAGAGGGCGAACCGAAGAATGCGCTCTTGGCAGCGTTTACAGCTCATCCATCACTGAAAATGGCGACAGTAATAGATGACGACATCAGCCCAACTGACCCAATTGCTGTCGAATATGCTGTCGCTACGAGGTGTCAAGCTGATAGAGACTTGATTATAATCCCAAATGTAAAGGGATCCAGTCTAGACCCATCAAGTGACCAAGAGAACTTACTCACAACTAAACTGGGCATCGATGCAACTGCAACGATACTCAAAACAAAGGAGAGGTTTGAGATCGCTAAAATCCCGGGTGAAGAAAAAGTAAATCTTTCCGACTATCTATAGATAAGGACAAGAGATTAAATAACCTTTTCATCTTAGAAAGCAGAGTAGCTATGAAGCCTAATAATTATGCTATGAAGGACTGGCATCTTGAACATGTTGAAAAGGTAATCGTCCGTTTTGTAAAGGGTATTTCTCCTGACGCTTCTTCTTTCGAAAAAAGAAATTACAAAAGATATAGCACAGTCTCAAGTTGTGCCAAGCAAATTGACTATGACATTAAGCACGGCGTCTCGACAGATGAAGTACTAGATGTCGTGAGAAGGATAAGACACGACAAGAAGTTCCACGACCTGCAAAAGAACCCAGAATCCCTGCAGCGGCTCGACGAGCTCGAAAGACAGATCTCTGTTCCAAAAAAAATAACTTCAGCGTGGTATTAAAAAATGTCGGAATACCGCTTCACTGACGGCAATCTCCTGGTTGTATATGCGATACACAAGGGAAAACCGGCAGCCAATGGCGAGCTCCCCGATTACATAAAAGAGCGCATAAAGGTGGGCCTTGAAACGTATGGCATGATCATGAGGTCAAGGCCAGATAAGCATAAGACAATGGTCATAGTAGTGGGTGCTCTTGGGCCGGCTGAAAAGGTCAAAGAAGAACTGGTGAAGGGTGGAATCAGAGATGATATTATTGCAATAGATACTGACTCAGTGAACATGGCTCAAACCATCAACAGAATGGCAGACATGATAAAGAGCAAACCAAACCCGCCTTTTATTTACTTCATCGGCTCGGTTTGGCTGCATGACATTTTCAAGTCGACAGTTGTGGCCAGGCTTAAAGGCTATAAGGTACAGTTCTACGGCGCCCTTGATCACCGTCCTGTAGATGAGGTAGAGAGGGAAAAGGCACTTGATGTCCCCAAAAAGAGTATAGAAAATTACAAACAACAGGCCAAAAACAAGGCAGTAGACGTGCTACTCGATATTATATTTCCAAGCTAAGATTTCCAAGATTCCTTGAAAACACCTCCCACATTACAATAACTCATTACCTTCTACATTGATAAGACTGCCAGTAAATTTCAGGTGTATATGCATTAGGCAAAATTTGCCAAAAGCAGAATCCTTAGCCTTTCTTGATATTCATGATAGCATTTGCCCCATTGCCATCTAAATAGCCAAAGATCCTTTCAACCAAATATCAGATATGACGGTAAATCTCTGACGCTACGATTGCCGAAATACTTCAAAAAGATACAGAGACGGCTGAATATTGAGCATAGAATCCCAAACTGAGCAAGAGCAGTAACTTTGAATATACTATATATTGGGTTGCATAAGCGTAGGACAAGGGGCGGTCATCGTCTAGTTTGGTCTAGGACACTGGCCTTCCATGCAAAATGCGAGGTT
>JBJMEE010000060.1:0-6982 GCA_045809585.1 Nitrososphaera sp.
CTGAAGCTTGGCGTTTGCTTCTGCATGCTTGGCCAGCTTGATCATCATGTAGGTAAACCCAAATGACAGAGGGACGAGCAGTATCATAACTAGATAAAAGAATATGGGGTCAATCACTAATCTTTCAAGTAGCGCCTTATCTCTATCAGGGTCAATATAGAATCCCCAATATGTGGTGACAATGATCTGTGCAAGGCTCGTGATGCCTATTGCAGTGACGATCGGTCTATCCTTCCAAGAGAATTTCTTGTACCTGTCTATAAATGGAACAATCAATAGCGCAAATATGAACAGCCCTGGCCAGGCGACGCCCGTGGTGAATTTGTCAAACATAGTACGCAAAAACGCGTAAAGCCCAGTAAGATACCACTCTGGAACTGTAATGCCCGGAGGCGTCGTCGGTGTAAAAGGCAGCCCGAGACCAACTGGAAATACTCCACCTGTCAGCATGATTGCGCCTGAGATTGCAAACACCATGGGCACATCAAATACCATGAACCGTGGAAAGTGGACTACCATGAGCCCAAGCAGAGCGATCGGTAGCATGAATACATGGAACGTGTAGAATCTCAGGATGAAGTCGTGAAATCCTGCGCCAAAGAATGCCTCCCTCATCTGAGGCCCCAGCACAGGTATTGAGTTGGTTAGGGATGCAGCTATAGAGATTGCAAGTTCCGCGCGCTCGCTAAAAATGATATCATATCCGGTAAATGCCTCAAGAATCGTCAAGACGCCGATTATGATGCCTGTAACCCAAAGTATCTCATTTCTGATTTTGTAACGACCACTGAAGTACTGGTAGTACATATGGAGAAGTGCCATCATGACCATCGCATTTGATGCGTGATAATGGATGTTGCGTATATGGAACCCATAGGGGATTGTGTCGTTGATTTTTTGGACGCTAGTCCATGCTCTATCAAGTATGGGTTCGTACCACAGCATGAGCAGTGCGCCAGTGATGCCAAGTATTATAAAAATGACGAAGGTTAGCATGCCAAGGAAACCAAGCGGGCTAACGAACCTTCCGGGAAAAGTAAACTTCATCCCCATGAATATAGTTCGATCTACTCCGGCGTACACCCACCGGACAAATCTTACAAAGCTATTTTCATACTTTAAGGTAGCGCCCATATCCAACTATTCCATTTGCATTAGGGTCCCACGTAGGGGGCAGTATCAATACATCTCCGTTAGAATCAACTTCAAGGTCAAGTTTTGGAAGGACATTTGAGGGTGGTCCCTGCAGCGTCGCGGGGCCTGCAAACGCTTGGCCGGTCGCCGGATCGTACATGCTTCCATGGCACGGGCATTCACCTCTCTTTCTGCCTTCCTCTGGCCAGTACTTCCATAGGCACCAGAGGTGCAGGCAGACCATGCTGTACGCTCTAAAGGCAGAAGCATCGTTCTTGTCACCTCCAAGTTCCTTTGGTAGCCTTATCAGCTGCCATGTGCGGAACGATTCCTTGTTCAGCACAGGATCATCCCCCTTGGGATAAATGATAACGTCAGAATGATTAACTTCAAAAGTTTTTACGTTGACAACTGTGCCATCTGCAAGCTCTGCCTTAACCTTCTGACCCTGATTGCTTGAAGGGTTTGGCAAAAACTTGCCCCAGTCGACAAAAGGTGTAAAGGTCATGACAGTACCGGCGGCAGCCATCAATTTTAGAAAGTCGCGCCGAGATACTTTTCCTCCAGTTGCAGGAGGGCTTTGCGCCATACCTAATGAAAAGGATTCTTTGATAATTAATAAACCTTTGGAAAATTATTCAGGCCTCCCATGGAAGAACGCGATATGGCACAATACAGTATCTCAAGCCAGATCGAGTTCCAAGAATGGATATACATGTTTGAAGCAAAATTTTAGAAAAACTCTATTTACCTATGCCGTCCCCAATCTGCTCAAACCAAGAAGTGCCTTGCAACTTAGCGTACTTTACATAAGCGCGAGGCTTGTCTACACCTGCGACCTTGGCATTTTGAAGATTTGCTTCAACAAATATCGTTTGCAGCACCTTGCTTCCCGTCAAATCTGCATCTTGTAAATTGGCAAACATCAGGTTCGTTTTGATCAAGTTGGCGTTTGTAAGACGAGCTTCTTTCATTTCTGCGTACATTAGGAGCGTTTCATTAAGGTTAGCACCTTGAAAGTCTGTGCCATTTAGGCTTGCCTGAACCAAATTTGCCCGGCTTAAATTCGCGTTGTCAAAGCTTGATCTGTCTGCAATCACACCGTTAAGAAAAGCATGAGATATATCCTTGCCTGAGAAGTCTCTATTGCTAAAGTCTAGTTTAACTCTCAGGTTCTTCGCTATCATCCTCCAAGAGTTAAACTCTTGAATCCTACCTTCAGTTAACAGCCTAAAGCCCTCTTCCTGCGCGCTTGACATGTCTCTCGACGTTCATCTTTCTAAATATAAGTAGATATATGTGTCTGCTTATCAAGAACCGGTATTCCAAGGGTTTATTCCCCTTTGGTAACGCAGCGCGTCTATGAGCCCTTCAGCGTATCCGATGCTCAATACCGCCAGCTCAAACTTGCCTTGCCTAAGAAATCGTTCAGCATCTGCAATATAGCATTCAGCGTTCTCAAGTACTTCAAAAACCCCATCGTTGCTACCGGCGCCATCACTGATAAGCCTGCGCATCTCCCGGAGCGCCTCCTTGGCTTTTGGAGCATAGCGCTCAACCATTTGGGCTTCAATTCTATTAGCGTTTTGAGAATTGTCAGCTGGCTCATCAATGTTTTCTGTAACGGAAGCAAGCGCCTGTGTCTCGGTAAAGTGTAGCGCACCCGTGATAATCACTGAATGCGGACCAATGCCGGATTCCACTTTCAGGAGCGACTTAACTTTGCCTGATGTTATCTTTTGATCTTGCATGCCCACTCTTGAGGCAACTACGGCAAAGGTGTCTTCAGAAATTATCTCGTGCTTATGAGATCGTTCTGCATCTAGCAGCATCTTAAACACAGAAGATGGATCAAGGAAGAACGGCTCTTTGCTTTCATCGTTGTTGTTGTTGTTGTTGTACTCTGTCAGTATTAGTGTGTGACTTCCAGCAAGCAGGTTTTGAAAAATCGTGTTATAGACAGTGACTGCCGAGTGAAGCTCAGACATCATTGTGACCATCCTGCCAAATTTGTAGACATGCAGCCCACTCTCGCCAATTATAGAGGCAATGCCGGATGCGGAATGTAGGACTGCAGCCTTGATAGAGTTTTTGGCAGCTCTTGAGCGAAGCTCGCTGTGTGTCGTGGCAATAAGTGGATCACCATAAGTAACAAGCGCTACATCTTTGGTTCTTGCTGCTTCTAAGAGATCCCTCCCGTCCTCTACAAACCACCTTTGCACAGGTTTAGTGTGCGTTTCAATTAAGGAGTTCAGCCCCTGTAGGTCGACTTCAGAGAGGGCACCGGTGAACCTTTCAATATACACAATATCGCATTTTCTTAAGACATCAAGTGCTGCAATACTTAAACCACGGTAGCCATTGATGCCAGTACCGACAAACCATAGCATGAAGCAGGGAGACACTCCCCGGCTATATTACTCCTTTTTTCTCTTCTTCAGATGATGTAGACGCGAAAGGTGAAAAAGAGCCCTTTTATATACTTCTATGCTTGCCACGTACTCATCTATTTTTACCCGCTCGTCGGCAGTATGCGACGCATGTGCATCACCTGGCCCATATGTTATAACGGGTATCTTCAGGCTGTGGCCAAGCACATTCATATCGCCTGTACCGGTCTTGCGCAAAAGCAGGGGTCGTTTGTTGCGCACATCTAGGACTGCGAGCAGAAGTGCTCTGACAAGAGGCGACGTGTGATCCGCTTCAAAGGGTTCTGTCTTGTCCTCTATTCTGTAGGTTGCTCTGATGCCTTTTTTTGCCGCGACTCTTGTAACGACACTGTCTATAGTGTTGAGCACGTCACCACAGGTCGTTACGGTAGGAACCCTGATGTCTATTGTTATCTTACACTTTTGCGGCGTCACATTGTGACTTGAGCCCCCTGTTATCTCCGTGAGACTACAGCTTATCGACTTGGCGTTATTTTCTGCAGCGCCAACTCGGCCCACCTCTGACTTGATCTCCTTCCAAAAGTCATACATTTCCTCAATTGAGTTCTTGGCAAGCCAAGGCGCGCTCGCATGGGCGCTCTGGCCTACGTCGCATGTCAGCCGTAATTCAAGTCTTCCTTTGTACGCAACAGTGATGTTATCAACTCCGGAGGGTTCTCCAAAGACTGCATAATGGGCTCCTATTTTGCTCTTGACCAGCTGCTTTACACCTGTCGCATTGCCTTCTTCATCTACCACTCCTGCAAAAATGACAGTGCCGCTCTGTTTTGGAAATTCAGAGGCTGCCAAGAGCATTGATATCAGGGGAGATTTTGCATCGGAAGCGCCACGGCCGTAGATATAGCCGTCCTCTATCCTTACGGGCACTTGGCCGGGCACTGTGTCTGTGTGGCCACACAGGAGGATACAGGGCTCACCAGATCCTTTAGTAGCAACAATGTTGCCAACGTTGTCGATACTAACCTGTTCAAAGCCAAGCTCGTTGACACATCTGTCCTTTATCATGTTGGCAAGTGCGGCCTCTGATCTCGATGGGGTATAAAGCTCCAGTGCTTTTCTTAACAGTTCTATAGCATAACTTGGTGATACCAATTGCTAACTACTTTCCTTGCCCAAGCGCGTAATCGATCATCAATCCTGGAATGTCAATTCCTGTAACGCGTACGGTATTTTTAAATTCAGTAGTATTGTTGACTTCGTGCACCACTAAACCTTGGCTATCGCTCTCCATCAAGTCGACGCCAACTATATGGCCATTCATTGCGTCTTTAGCCTTAAGACAGACATCTTCAAGCTCCTTTGTCACAGGGCACGCTTCAGCATGGCCGCCAAGCGCCATATTGGTCTTCCACTCGCCTTCTCCTGAATAGCGATATATTGCAGCCACTACTCTATTACCAACTACTATCGCTCTGATGTCACGGGGAGGACGCTTGACAAATTCTTCAAAATAGTAAACTTGATACAGGGGAAACATGTGCTCTCGGTCCTCTATTACGGCTCTTGCTGCATCCTTGTCGCGCAGCAGCGCTATGAGCCTGCCCCAGCTTCCTACTGTAGGCTTGATCACAGCAGGGTAGCCGATCTTATCAAGCACCGCGATTGCCGATTCTTCTGAAAATGCTGCCACTGCTTTTGGTGTTCTGATCCCAGCCTTTTCGAGCTCCATGTGCGCATACATCTTATTGCCACACATTATTGCGGCATGCAAGGGGTTTATGACTTGGGCCCCGAGTCCTTGAAGTGCTGCTGTAGAATGGACGTTTTTAAAGTAGCTGACGCTCCGCTGGAGTATCACCTGCCCCATATATTTTGAATTCTTATCGTTCAAGTTAATCGCAAGGTTCTTGCAGTTTACATTTTCAACCTTGACGCCTTTCTTTATGGCGGCTTCATACAGAGCCTTCTCCTCCCACCTGATGCTGTCGTATAGAATGAAAAGCGATTTACCGGAAGGCTGTGGGAGTGGTGATGATGATGATGATGATAGTGACGACGGATTAGGTTGTTCTTCCTCTTGCCTCACTGACCCCAGTCCTCACCGACAACTTGAGCCGGTTTTATGCCAAGGCCATCCGCCGACTTGACAAGCTCATAGCTTGCACCACAGTCTGGGCATGTTACGATCTCGCCCTCTATTGAGTCGGGAGGCACCTTGATCTCTGCATCACATTCTGGACACTTTAGCATATTTCTTTAATCTACTCCTTTGCTGGGCTTACCTTTACGGGAGCATCATTAAGTATCTTTCTCTCCAGCCTGTCGTCAAGGTATAGCTCGAGTATGTCACCCATTCGTAACTCTTTTAGGCCATAAGCTAGAGTCTCTGCTTCCTCCTTGCCTGTTTTAAGCCCAAGTAAGGACAAAAGGTAGGCGGCGCCGTTCTTCCCTGCAAGCTCGCCAAAGACGATCTTGCGCCTGTTGCCAACCATCCTCGGTTCAATGATTTCATAGGCCGCTGGGTTGCGTAATATCGCAGCAAGGTGAGTGCCAGCCTTGTGTTTGTACGCACTGTCACCTACCACAGGCTTTGATTCAGGGATCGGGAGGCTGACATATTCCGCAATGGTCTTTGAAAGGTCTCTTAACATATGTAATCTTAGGTTGTTATTTGATTTGTAAATAAGAGTTAGCGCGACCGCGGCCTCTGCTAGGCTTGGAATTCCTGTGCGTTCGCCAAAGCCATCTATAGTAGTATGAATTTGATCAGCGCCTGCTTCACAGCCTGCTAAGGCATTTGCAAGTGCCATACCAACATCGTTGTGGCAGTGCACATCAATAGATGTCTTGGTTGTGTCGATGTTGTCATACACCATCTTTACTAAATTATACATGCCTCGCGGTCGCATGATGCCTACAGTGTCAGGTATGCTTATCCTTTCGATTCCCCGCTTGTTCATCTCCTTACACATTTCGATGAGAAATTCCGGCTCTGTCCTGCTAGCGTCTTCCATTGTAAATCTTGCCTTCATCCCATGTGCCTTGATGTAGTCTGCGACTTCTAATGCCCTTATTTTGGCCTCTTCACGTGTTATCTTTAGCTTTGCAGTTAGGTGAATGTCTGAAATCCCCATGTAAGTCGCAATCCAAGTCGCGTTGCAGTCAATTGCTATGTCGATATCAGACTTTATCGCCCGAGTATGCGCCATGATGTCTGCGCGGAGATCTTGCTTGATTATCGTCTTGGTTGCTTGAGAATGGTCTGGCGAGACCACTGGACTTATCTCTATCTGGTCAACGCCAAAAGAGTCAAGCATCCATGCAATCTGGATCCTCTGCTTAATGGTGAATGAGACTCTTGGATGCTGCTCGCCTTCCCTTAGTGTGCTGTCGAGGATCCTTATCTTCTTTCTATCTTGCTCGGTTTGGCCCATCCAGTTATACTGATGCGCATAGTA
>JBJMEE010000061.1:0-12612 GCA_045809585.1 Nitrososphaera sp.
CACGACTCTGCACCCAAGAACAAGCACTTGCTGATAATGACGGGGCATATTACTGCAAAGAGGCTGATAAAAGGATAGACATTCAACGATATCCCAACCTAGCCGATGAACCTGAATTCGATTCTATTACCAACAGCAACACAACAAACGAGAATTTTCTCAAATATCATATGTTGAAGCTCCAGAAACTCGGTTACACTGATTTCAGCATTCTACAGAGCGTAAATACGACGATAAATGTTATCAGTGCTGATACAAATAATACAATAGCAATAGTGCCAGCCAATTTTATAGAAATGAGTTACAATAGTGCCAATTCTGTTGACACAAAAGGTTTCTTTCTGTTAGCGGCAACAAATGTTACATCTAAAGCGGGAATAGTGTCAGGATATAGCCTCTCTTATGGGGCCGATGCAGCAACCCTGCCATCTGGCAATCCGCCGGGATTACAGCAGATATTCCAAAGCTTCGAGTTTGTGAAGGAAGCAAGAGGGGGCCGATTCGGCAAGCAAGGCGGAGACACAACCAATTATGAAAATCCTGCTGATATACTAGGCATACCAAGGTGATATCCTCGCTATATGCTGTCATTCAGGGTTGCTGGTTCGGTGCAACCCGTGCTTTTCTTGTGCCTCAAGAAAAGCGGCAGTGATAATGACGCTGACACAGCAATAACGAAAATGAGAACGGCAACAAGGGACATCAGCCTAAAGACATGATGGCGGCTCTGCGTTCAGGCGATCAAGCATAACAGAGGGAATTTCTCACATCTAAAAACTGAAGAACAATGAACATCAGGTCTGTTGAGATTATGGAAACATATTAAGCTTAGGCACTTGTAGCGTGCAATTTACTAGCATTTAAAAAGCCTTGAGCTATAAAAAATTCCATCACACCAAATAGCTTTCCTCGACAAGTATTAGCGGCGCCCATGGCATGCGAAGGATCTAACAGGTAGATCACAAAGTTATCAAGATTATATATTTAGATGATTCTGTTCTTCAGACTTTTCCGCTTCTGCCGTGTAAATTGTTTAACCTATTGCGGGTTATGGAAGTCCCCTTTCTATCAAAGAGGTGTCCTCGATAGCAATTGAATTCTCTTCAAAAAAAGTAGACATTCTATCAAAGTACTTGTTGGGACTTGTCATATCCCCTGCTATAATCAATCCGTTAATACAAAGTGTTAGGCCAACGCCTTGCTCAGTTTCCTCTAGTCTTATTATGAGGTGTTCCAGTAATTGGCCCTGTGATGACCAACTTTTACATAATTTTGAGCTCATCTGACTTATAGCTTCCTGTATCGCTTCCTCATCACCAGCCTGCCAAATGTCCGACCCCTGTTACTAGAACTATATATATATTAAATTCTGCCTTAATAGACGATAATGAAAAAGCGTAGTCCTCTAGTTACTACTATGGTAGCACTATTGCTCTTTTCTCTGTTTTTTTTGGCTTCCTCCTCCTCCTCCTTTGCGCAGCAACAAAACAATAACAATAGTAATGATTATTTCTTTGTCACAAAATGGGGCAGTTTCGGATCTGGATTCGGCAGATTCTCCCAACCCCTGGAAATTGCTACAGATTCGGCAGGCAACATCTATGTAACTGATTTCACAGCCCTGGCAAATCAAGTGCAGAAATTTTCTCCTAACGGAACATTCATTTTATCATGGGGTTTTCTTGGAACCGGTGGTGGAGGCTTTGCAAATCCACTCTCTATCGCCATAAGCCCTAACGGCACGGTGTATGTAACAGATTGGGGAAATGCCGATCAGGCAGTGCAGAAATTTACTCCAGATGGCGCTTTTCTTGGTCTATGGGGTTCTACTGGACTAGGTGACGCCCAATTCGTAAATCCTGCTGGTATTGCAGTAGACTCTGAAGGCTCTGTCTATGTAGGCGACTTTGGGGAGAATAATCGCATACAAAAGTTTGACAGTGATGGTAATTTCATCATGAAGTGGGGTACTCCAGGCTCAAATGACGGTCAATTCATGAATCCTGCAGATATAGCCATAGACTCGCAAGGCACTATTTATGTTGTTGACGGCGGTAACAATCGTATTCAAAAGTTTGATAACAGCGGGAACTTCCTAGGAAAGTGGGGAACAGCTGGCTCTGGTGACGGACAGTTTGATTCTCCATCAGGAATAGCAATAGATTCCTCTGATAACATTTTCATAGTCGATAGAGGCAACGATCGTGTTCAGGTTTTTGACAACAATGGCAATTTTATGACAAAGTGGGGCTCAAGTGGATCAGCTGATGGCCAATTTGATAATCCTGTAGGGGTAACTGTAGCCGCTGATGGAAGAGTCTACGTGACCGACGAGGGCAATGGCAGAATCGAAGTGTTTAGTAAAGGAGGGTAAAGTTCAATGGGCTCAAAAAGAAAGAACAATTCTATACTTTATTTCAAATGTTAATATAGAGTTTAGCATCCTCTCTATAGCAGTGAGAAAGCGGTTCTTCTATAATGTTTCTATTGCCTTCATCGTTGCGGGATTATTAACGCCAATTGCCTTGAATATCCCCTCTGTCTATGCGCAACAACCTCCCTCATTTTCGCCCGATAACCATCCCCCTCCTCCACAACATTATGCCATCCCATTCGGTCAGCCGCCATCTCGTCAAGCAAGTAATTTTACCTTTGGACCAGTCGCCAGTATTCAGAATAATGAATCAGGTCAGCCTGCATGGCTTATCGTCGGACACTGGAGGGGCAATTTGCTTTCATTCAATCAAACAGCAACTGAAAATAACGACGAGAATGCTTCAAGCGCAGCAGCCGCGGTGTTCAATGCAAACCTCCGCATGATAATGCTCAATGGATCAGGTGCACACTCTCATGTTATAACCAATTTTAGACTATCTGACGTTTCATCAGATGCAAACGGCACAATGACGTATGCTGGCAATTCTACCATCAGAATGCCAGAGGCTCCAATTGTAGATGTGCCTACTACTATCAAGATATCAGGTGAGATCGTAAGCATTTTCCCGGATCCTCCAACTGTCAATGATCATTTTGGCTCGACTCCCATCTATGGAGTGATAGAGCATGATTCCGAAAATAATACGAGAGGGCCATCACGAGCCGGACCATCAATGCCTTAAATCTTGAACGCTTTGATAATGTGATAATATAATATAGCCTACTGAGTCGAGTTGTATCAGCATCTGCTAGGGCTTTGCGTTTTCATGTTGGTGTCTCGTCTTGATACTTCTCGTAATTAGTTGATGAGCAGATTATAAATAAGGAAGGAAGGTGAGGCTTAGTGTTGCGTATTACCTCCTTTAGTTTTTCTCAAGTGGGACGTTAAATGGGGAAAGGTAGACCTGATCATGGTCGTGGGTCATTTTCAACATTATATGGTCTCAACTATTAGTTTGTGTCCGACCTTCTGTTGAAGGTCCGGTATAGCTGAGTCTTCCTTACTTGTAGTGTCTGGCTGGCCCTACTCTTTCTATGGAGCTGCATATTGGGTTGCTCAGTAATTGAATTGCCAAGATGAAAATGTAATGTCCATCCATCCTAGAGCCTCTCGAAACTTCAAACATGAATGCTTTGGCTGCATCTGCATGACTTGGCCTTGTTCACTATTTACTAGACAGAGAACACCGGATGCCTTTCTTGAGCGAGAATAGAATATGCCTCTAAAAGAGTTCGTTCAGTTCAAACCATTACTACCATCGACCGCCTTTCTTGTTTGTTTGCTCGTTTGTCGCTCAAACGAGCAATAGCCTAGTCGGGATGTTTCGTCTGGGAAATAGGATTTAGACCAGACATGAAGTAAAATATTCATGGCTGCCTTTGAATTACAAACTACTCCTTTTTTGATTTGTAAGCAGAGCAATGATCTCTAGACGAGATGAAACCGGATAGATCCGTTCCGTCTCAAGACATTGGCATCTGTGGAGAAGACGCTAAATATGAGGTGGCGGGAGTACTTATAATTTATGTCTTTTCCCTTGGTGTTCTTTGACTCTAACGCGATAAATTGAAAAATTTTAACAAATGAAAGGTTTTACTATCATCACTTGCACATAACTTCCCGCCCATAGTACAATATAGAAGGAAACAGCCCAATCATTGTTTGCCTAATACTATGAAACCCTCCTCAACTTGACATATTCATTTAACAAAGCTAGAGATTTTATTCAATAGTTCTTTGGCTTCTTTTTGTTTTTCTTCAGTTATATAGACTAAAACTATTCCTTCTAACGGCTGTCCGTAGAGAACGACAGAGCCCTCAGGCGCCATAGTAAATAGAGGCAGAGCAAGCATGTCCTCTTCTCCTTCTACTTTCACCGTAACGGGAGAAGAAGTGTCCAACGCGCTTTGCAAAACATGTACAGCTTCTTTTGAAATTGTGCCTGCAGGATTTTTGCATAAAATCTGTTTGGCATGATAATTAATCGAGCGGGAGCGCAGCGACCTACGTTCCATACCGTCAATGACTGCAATATCCGGCGTGATATTAAAAGAGATCAAGCGTTCTGTGGTTGCATCGCCAACTGCGATTATCTTTTTGGCATCTTTCAGCATCGATAAGATTTTTTGCTCGGTTATGTCTTTTTCAGACACCAGTGTCCCAAAGGGCTGTTTTAAAAGATCCATATCCCTTGGACCCGCAGACATTACTCTTCTTTGTGCTGCTCTGTTGCTTGACTTTCTGACTGCTCTTGTGCTTTCATTTCCGCAGCAATGATGCTTATCCTTCCTGCAATCACTTTGGCAGCCTTTATAAAGGATTGGCCTTGTTCAGATTCTGGCTCTGAGACAACAGTCGGCTTGCCAGCATCGCTGCCTTCCCTGATAGCTGGATGGAGTGGAACCTCACCTATGAATGGGATTCCGAAGTCTTCGCTTATTTTTTTGCCTCCGCCTTTTCCGAACAGATAGATCTGCTCTTTGCAATTTGGGCACTGGAGGTAGCTCATATTTTCCACAACGCCGACAATTGGCACGTTGAGCTTGTTGAACATGCCGACCGCCTTGACTGCAACATTCATTGCTACGTCTTGGGGTGTCGTGACGATGAGAATACCAGTGATGGGTATCGTCTGGGCGATTGTCAGCGGAGCGTCCCCGGTACCCGGTGGCAGGTCAATTATCAAATAATCAAGCTCACCCCAGGCCACGTCTGTCAGGAATTGCTTGACGATGCCAGAAACAATCGGGCCCCTGTAAATGCCGGCCTGTTGCGACTGCTCGTAGAAAAAGCCCATGGAGATCACCTTAACGCCTCCGACCTCTGGAGGCTGGATCTTGTTATTGACTACCTCTGGAGAAGCCTTTAGTCCAAGCATTAGAGGGACACTTGGCCCGTACACATCAGCATCAAGCAAACCAACGTTCGCACCTGTATTGGCAAGCGCGAGTGCAAGATTTACAGACACCGTAGTCTTGCCAACGCCTCCCTTGCCGCTTGCGACAGCTATAATATTCTTGACACCTGGCAAAAGCTCATCCATTGAAAGCGACCTGCCCTCCATCACTTTGGCCGTGACCCTCATGTTAAGGTCCGTGACTCCGAGTGATGCTATAGCAGATCGCACATCGCCCTCTATTTCGCTATTGAACGGGCAGGCCGGTGTTGTTAGCTCGAGGGTAAATCCAACCTTTCCGTCGTTTATCGATAGGTCCTTTATCATACCCATTGACACAATATCCTTGTGAAGCTCAGGATCTACAACCTTCTTGAGTGAGTTTAGAACCTGATCTACTGTTACCATTGTAAAAAATTTGCTCTTACAGTATTTAAATCATCGTGTCAGGGTGTTAACACACATTAATTTTTATAAATCGCTCTTAAATTCATATTATTCAACTTCCATGAGTTTTAGGTGTCGTCGGCTAATTGATCTTGACTGCTTATACAGAAAATGCACATGCATTATCAAAGGGTATTATTTTTTGCCGCCCTTAATATTCTGATTGACATAAAAGCACATTTGAATGGCTGACGTAAGATAAGAGATGTTACCAGTAAAAATCCGTTTTTTGCCTGCTGTCTAAGTCTTTAGGTGTGCCCGCAATTCCACGATTTGATAGCAAGAAAAAATTCGACCATTCTCAACAAAAGTTAGGAAGAGAAGATTTTTCTAACATCCTGAAACCTTTTTCTCAGCGTCACGATACTGATATCGCCGGATACTGCTATCTGAGCTTGGCTTACGTTCTCTCCTTCCCTTAGACACGCAGCATACAGAACCGCTACTGCGAGCGCATTAGGATCTTTGCCGTGCGAGATAGGATCTTTCTTGATCGCTGATAGCATCTCAAGTGCGCTCCTGTAGGTCTTCTCGCTCACTCTTGCCTTATTCGCTATCTTTGCCAAGTATTTATTGGAGTCAATAACTGGCAATTGAAGTTCGAGGTTTTGCACAAGGAGTCTGTAGCACTTGCCAGCAAATATCGGATCAGTATTGGCTGCGGAGGAGACTTCTTCAAGCGTCCTTGGTACTGAAAGATCTCTACATGCAGCGTAAACCGCCGCCACTATAAGCGCCCTAATGGATCGTCCCTTGATTATCCTCTTGTCCAACGCCTTCCTGTAATTATATGCAGCTTTTTCGATCAAAGTATCGCTGAGCGAAAGCTTGTCCTTTATTGTGCTAAGTATAGCAAATGCATTTTTCAGGTTACGATGATAGCTCCGATTATTACTTGAAATCTTGTTCCATCTACGCATCCTCTGAACCTTGCTTCTCTGTTCAGCACTTATGGCCACACCATTTGCGTCTACATTTGAATATGAGATGAAAGTAGATAATCCCATATCATGAAAAGCTAGTGAAGACGGCATACCCGTCCTACTCTTGCTCTCCATATCCTCGCCCGAATAAGACCTCCATTCTGGACCCATTGATTCGATATTGTCTTTAACGACCATTCCACATGAAGAACAGATGGCTTCGCTTGTCTCAGAATCAAAAACAATTGAAGTGCTATTGCACAAAGAGCAAGCCTCTGCTGGTTCGGACGCAAGTTTATAACTCATGTTGCAAAGGGATAGAATCAGATTTAATTTAAGTCCCATGTACACAGTAGCGACATTTGAAGTACAAAGTAACGCACCTAGCTACATAAAACTATACTATAACACACAGACGCTTCGTTTAAACGGCAAAGCTTCTCTGTAGTAGTCAATATGACAGCGCAAGCAGAGGACGCACGCTCATCCTCCATCACCAGATCGTTTAGGTTCGAATCTGACGTGCTAAATGTGCTTGATGAAGAGGCAATGAGGACGGGAATATCGGTAAATGCACTTGTAGGGATTATTCTGCGCAGGTATACGGAGTTTACACGTTACCTAGCCAAGATAGACATGGTTGTGATAAACCGCGAGGTGCTTACTTCCCTTCTTGACCATCTGGAAGAAGAAGAACTTTATAAGATCGGAGTCAAATTGGGTCAAACTGTACTGGCAGATACAATCATGTTTTGGAAAAAGGAAACTACTGAAAAGGTAGTGATGGAATATCTCGAGAAGATGGTCTGCAGATATGGTCACCTGGGCACTTATGATGAGAGGAGGATGCCTGGAGGGGATATGGCCATAGTGATACGTCACAGGCTTGGTAAGAATGGATCTCGCTTTCTTGAGGGCTATCTTCAAGGAGGCCTAAAGCATACATTAGACATCGCCGCCATCTTTGAAGTCACAGACTCGTCAGTCAAATGCCAGATCCCCGCAAGAAGATGACAAGGGTTTCCTCAGGCAAAAAGTTCATAATGACCTCTTCATCAAGAGTGCGTGGATTATGTTTGCAATAGTGTATATGAGCGATGTCGTTAGAATTCCTCCAAACAGGCTTACTCACTCTCTAAATGACGCAGCTATCCAGATTCTCAAGGAAAAATACGAAAGCATGATCAGCCCCGAGGTAGGATATGTAATTATGATAACAGATGCCGACCCGAGCTCAGTTGGCAAGCTGGTCGCTGGCGACGGTGCCACATATCACAAAGTCACTTTTAAAGCCCTTGCGTTTTATCCAAAGCTCCAAGAGATAATTGAAGGCGAAGTAGTCGAAATCACCGACTTTGGGGCATTTGTAAGGATAGGACCCACTGATGCCCTTCTCCACCTCTCTCAGATTACTGACGACTATCTCAAGAGTGACGTCAAACAGGGAGTCATTGTAGCAAATCAGACTGCGCGGTCGCTGAAGATCGGATCCAAAATTAGGGCAAGGATAACAGCTGTAAGCCTTGGCAAAGGAGCAGGTATGGGAAAGATAGGCATAACTTGCAGACAGCCGTTTCTTGGTGCCGTAGAATGGGTTGCTGAAGAGATAAAGAAAGCGAAGGGTGGCACAGAACAACAACAATCCGCTGCTGTCAAGGAGAAAAAAGGAGGAGATAAGAAGTAGTGGCAAAGGAGAAGGCATGCAGAAAGTGCAAAGTAATAACAACCGGAAAGGTGTGTCCCAACTGCAAGTCCACGGACCTAAGCGCAGACTGGTCGGGCATAATACTAGTATTTGACGCTGGAAATTCACAGGTTGCTAAGACACTTGACATTGTGAGCCCAAACAAGTATGCGCTTAAGGTAACTTAGATGGACGATCTGCGAACATTTCTTAACGTCAGACAAATGCTTGCAAATTTTTTGCAGGAAGATGTTGGTGCGGGCGATATTACGAGCGATAGCATAATTCCTGCCAGTCTTGAGGCCCAGGCAGAAATCGCTTGCAAGTCGCGGTCTGCGATTGTATGCGGCCTTGAAGAAGCCTCATTGGTTTTTGATATTTGTGGCTGCAATAGCCAGATTCTCATTAAGGAGGGTTCAAAAGTAGGAAAAGGAAGGGCGGTTATGAAGGTAACAGGATGCGCAAGAGAAATCCTCAAGGCGGAAAGGACTGCGCTTAACATCATGATGAGGATGAGCGGTATAGCGACCGAGACTAGGTGCATTGTAGACCTTGCAAAAGGCGTTACAATATTAGCAACCCGTAAGACAGCTCCTGGGCTTCGTTATCTTGATAAGAAGGCAGTAGTTTTAGGTGGAGGGAGCACCCACAGGATGCGGCTTGATGACATGGTACTGATAAAGGATAATCACCTTAACATCGTATCTGATATTAAAAAATCCATCAGGACGGCTAGGGAAAATGTCGGCTCGTCGATAAAGATTGAATGCGAAGCAAGGAGCGAGGAAGAAGCAATCGCAGCAGTTGCAGCCGAAGCTGATATCGTCATGCTGGATAACTTTACTCCGAGCCAGGCTCAAGAGACAACAAAGAGGTTAAGAAGAATGAGCTCAACCAAAAATGTACAGATAGAGCTTTCTGGCGGCATCAATCGAAAAAATATTAAATACTTCGCTAGGGCCAACCCTGATTTTATTTCACTCGGTTACATTACACACTCTTTCAAGGCAATTGATTTCAGTCTTGAAATTATGAAATAGCTAGCATTCGGTCAATTGCAAGCCGTGCCTTATCTGCAGTGTGCTTTGGCACTTTTACTTCATAGATACCTTGTCTCAACGAATCGTAAACCTTTTCCAAAGTGATCTTTTTCATATATTTGCACAATGCATCGGACCTCATAGGTATGAACTCCTTCTCGGGGTTCTCCTTCTGCATACGATATAAAATTCCGGTTTCCGTAGCTACTATAAATTGCTTAGTACTGGATGCTCTTGCATGTTTCATCATACCTTCGGTTGAGAGTATGTGACCATTCTTCGCCAAGTCGCCCTTTGACATCTGATATATCACTGACGAAGTACAACTACATTCTGGATGAATCAGAAAGTCAGCGTTTTTGAAGCTTGTAAGCATCTTGTTAATATCTTCTGCCTTGATGCCAGCATGCACATGGCATTCACCAGGCCAAATGTACATGTTCTTTCTGTTAGTTGTCTCTGCGACGTAGGAACCCAAAAATAGGTCTGGCAGAAACAATACCTCTCTGTCCTTAGGGATGCTGTTAACTACCTTGATTGCATTTGATGACGTGCAGCAATAGTCAGACAATGCCTTTACTTCTGCCGTTGTGTTTACATAGCTAACGACCAGTGCATCGGGATGCTCTGTCTTCCAAGATTGCAACTCCTGGGCATTAATTGTGGAAGCAAGCGAGCATCCAGCCTCCAGATCTGGTATAAGAACTTTTTTATCCGGACATAGAATCGAGGCTGTCTCCGCCATAAAGTGGACTCCACAGAATACAATGATGTCTGATTCTATGCTAGCCGCTTTCTTCGACAACGCAAGTGAATCACCAATGAAGTCAGCTATGTCCTGAACTTCTGGCAGCTGGTAGTTGTGGGCCAACACCACGGCATTTTTCTCTTTTTTTAATTCAAGGACGAGGTGTTTGTAGTCAAAGTCTAACATTGTCATTTCTGCTGGTAAACATGAGATATTATAGAGCCTCTACATTTAAAGTAGCATAGTCTAGGAGAAGGCTGCCTTCAAAATAGAGGTTAAAGGCAATACTTGCCACCATCACCTATGAGCGTAATGTGATTATAAAGTGTACTACTTTGGTATTATAAAGCCATCCTCTTGACTACAAATATAAATATTAATAGAGTCGATTACATAATGAAGATAAATGCCAACACACGGATCACTTACAAAGGCAGGGAAGGTAAGAGGTCAGACACCGAAGATTCAAGGTAAACCGCGATTGAGGCCTATTGCCAGACTTCGCAATAAAGACAATTTTATCAAGAGGTTCGAAAAGAAGAGGCTTCCTGGCCAAAAGAAGCCAGAGCGCCGGGGAGGCAGAAGGTAAAACTCACTACTTTCGCATCATATTTTTTGTCATCGTAGATGCCAAAGAAAAATGTTGGGCTGGTAGGTTGCGGCACTATTGGAACGCAACTGGCTCTTGCCATAGAATCCGGCAATATAGCTAACGCTTCGCTTGCGGGACTCTTTGATATCGTTAACAGCAATGCAAAGAGCCTAAAGTCAAAGCTAAATAGCAATCCTGAAATTTATTTTGATTTTGACGCGTTAATAAACTCCTCTGCAAACATCATAATAGAGGCCGCCTCCCAGCAAGCTGTCAGAGACTTTGGCAGGCCGATAATTGAAGCTAACAAAGACCTAATGATAATGAGCGTAGGAGCCCTCGCCGATACAACCTTCTTGGCGGAATTACTGGACTTGGCTGCAGTAATGAATGGCCAAAGCAGGATTTATGTACCAACTGGAGCAATAGCAGGCATAGACGCAATACGTAGTGTCAGGAATGTTCTAGATTCCCTCACACTTACTACCACTAAAAGCCCAAAGGCGCTTGCTGGCGCGCCGTTCCTTGAGAAAAGCAAGGTGAACCTAGATACTGTAACGAAGATCACAGCAATCTATGAGGGCTCAGCCGCAGAGGCTGTCAAGTTGTTCCCCGCAAATGTCAATGTAGCTGCAATACTGAGTCTTGCAGGCATTGGTGCAGAGAAAACCAAGGTAAGGATAGTAGTAGATCCAAAGGCAACTACTAACCAGCACGAAATAACGGCAACAGGTAGCTTTGGTGATATCAAAATAACCGTCAACAATGTGACAACTCCTGGAAATCCAAAGACCAGTTTTCTCGCTATACTTTCAGCAATAGAGTGCCTTCGCTCAATCTGTAATGATAGCATAAGGATAGGCTCATAATAGCAATTCTCTTCTTAGTTTATATTGGGATTAGAGTTGAGCAATCCCCAATATGAGCTACGGAGGAAGAAATGACGACTTCGGTCCAAAGCCTGTGGAAACAGGTAAAGAATACGATGTACAGATAACCGAAATAAGCCGCAAAGGCGATGGGATTGCGAGGATACAAGGCTTTGTTATTTTTGTGAAAGAGGGAAAGGTAGGTCAGAACGCGAAGATCCGGATCAGCCAGATCGGGCCAAGGTTCGCCACAGCAGAAATCATCGATGGCTCAACAGCTTCATCAACGGAATCAACAAGTTAAGTTACTGCGCTCTTACAAACGTACGCAGTGACGATTTTTTCTTATCATCATCTTCTTTCTTCTTGTTCAACAATTACCTTTTCTACTCTTCGAGGCTTCTTTATGCTCGCATGCTCTAGGATTCTAATCGGCGTATGCAAAATGCGCAATATAAGAATCACCAATTGATGAAGCAAAGACTCTTTTTGTTTCTGCCGTACGTATTGTCGATACCGGATCGCAGCAACCTTGGAATACTCTGTCACGCTAAAGTATGCCCGCCCGGGTGATATAATGGTAACCAGCCCAAAGAAATTTAGGTTATTTTATCTAAAGGTCATATACGAACATCAATGCGCAACAATATAATCGCAATTGTCGCAATTTCCTTTGCGACAGTGGGTGCGTTGTGGGGTATAGGTAACCTCGTGAGTCCTAACCCAGAAGGTAATCTACCTGTAGGGGATATCCTCCTTATAGCGCAGAGAAGCACGTTTAACGATACCAATCCTGACGTGTACGTCGCCGTAAATATTCCAACCAAGCTAGTTGTGCGAAATAGCGATGCTGTAACCCATGACCTGAAAGTTGATGCTCCTTCAATTGGCGGAATAACACCCATAAATACTGCTCCGCTCCGGGGTGGTCAGGACTTTCTCACAGCAATTGTATCATCAAAACCTGGCACGTACG
>JBJMEE010000062.1:0-6042 GCA_045809585.1 Nitrososphaera sp.
AGCATTTGATCTTGATAGAATGCATACGAAACAATTTTTAACGCATATTAGCCGATAATTATCCGTACCTCATCAGACAGCACTCTGATATTTCTAGTATTACTAAATCTATTATAAAAAATCATTAAGCGAAGAGGTTGCATACAAGTAACTAGGAACTGTACATATATTGCCAAAATTCTAGAGGTGTGATATACTTTTGTACGTAGACGAAGTGGGACTTAAAATCATTTAATCCTGTGACATGAAAATACAGTCAGTGTGATATAGCAATAAATTTTAATCATCCAATAGTAACAGTCGATTTTGCTTCTTCTTCGTGCACATCGCCCTTTTCGCTATATGCTATTTTATAATCCTGAAACATTGCCTGTTTGATATTATCTGAAAGGTTTTGAAGTTCTTCATTGTCATTTAGTTGATTCTTTCTTTTGGGCTCAACTCCAAGTGAGTTTAATTCATTTTTTAAATATTCCTTCTTCTCTGTATGCTCCTTTTCAAATATTTCCGAGGAAGTTGATGCCATACCCATTGTAACCAGTTCTATGCAGTCGATTTAATTTAACAGCTACTGAACTATTTTCTGGCTTTAAGATGCATATACATCGGTTAATAATCAACAAAATTACGGGGCTTATAATAGATGTAAGAGAAAATGCTAGAAGATGCTAGACCCCCGCTACATTCTGCACATAGGGTTGAGGAATATATGCATATATCTAAGCTTTAGTGTGAACCAATTGGGTTTTACTGCCTTTTGGGCTTCTTGATTTCAGCTTCTAGGCATCCTCCTTCTCGTCTATGTTGAATTTGAACCGCTTTGGCCTCGCTCATTGTGCTGCAGAATTGCTTTAGACTATGACGCTCACAGACTACCCTATAGCCCATATATTCAGTCGATAGTAGTTATTGGCAATTGTTGTCTTTTTAGCATTTAGCTTAACGACTTCAGAACATTTCTCCTACGATGCTAAGGTTTTTCACATAATCAAGTTCTTCTAAAACATTTATCTAATTGTATTATATCTTATACAGCGCACAGGCTCACATTATATGATGAAGCCCGCGGATAATGTGATAATATGCCCTAACTGCGGCGACGGCCAGAAGATAATTGATGTAGAATCAGGTGAGCTAATTTGCACTAAATGCGGTTTTGTTATCCATGAGAGAGTAGGTGACGAGCAGGAAGGCTGGAGCGTCCTTGCCAGTGAGCCGAGGAGTAAATTGAGGGCAAGTCCGACTTCCTTGGCACGCTCGGGCATGGGTCTCTCAACGATCATTGGCAGGCCGGACAAGAGTGCTGGCAGTGGGCTCAATGCAGCCATGCGTTCAACCTTTGACAGGCTGCGGGCATGGGATTTTAGGGTAAAAGGACAGGACGAGCGGAGTCTTCGACGTGCATTTGTTGAGCTGGATAGGCTGAGGAGCATCATCCAGTTATCAGATGCGATAGTAGAAAAAACTGCCTACATTTACCGGCGGGCTCAGGAGCGGGGGCTTGTCCGGGGCAGAACAATGCGAGCGATACTAGGCGCAGCCATCTATATTGTGCAGCGTGAGATGGGCATTTCAGGCACTCTTGACGACATTATCGAAGCTACAAACACAAAAGAAAAAGACTTGGCAAGAGCCTACAGGATACTTTTACGTGAGCTTGACCTCAAGGTCCCGATGCTTGATCCCATCAAATGCATTTCTCGAGTAGCGAACAAGGCAAACATTAGTGAGCGCACAAAGCGTCGGGCGATGGGTATGATCCATGATGTTATAAAAAGTGGGCAGGCAGCAGGCAAGGATCCAATGGGGCTTGCTGCTTCAGTATTATATCTTGCTTGCCTTGGCAGTAGTGAGGCAAAGAGTCAGGCGACGATAGCAGACGCAGCGGGTGTTTCGGAAGTAACATTGAGGAAGAACCAGCGGTTGATAACGAATAAGCAGCAGCAGCGAGCCGAGTCAGTATCATAAGGCAGCTGTGATTTTTATCCAGCAGTGGAAAGGATGCATAAATGCATCTATATCTTATTACACAAACAGAGTTGCTAGCTGCTCATGTATTTTGTCATTTGCCACTGCAGCGTACGAGAATCTTGTCTTGACATCTAGGTCAGATTCAAGGTTCGAGCCGTCATCTGAATATATCTTGGCTCCAGCCTCTTTTGCTATCAGGTAGCCAGCGGCAACATCTGTCGGCCTAATCTTGCCTCGTAGATCAATATAGGCGTCCAAGAACCCTCGCGCAACGAAGCACATTTCTAGTGCATTTGCGCCAAACTGTCGGATGTGAGTAGCCTCTGCAATAATTGGGGCAAGGCGCTCAACCATCGCAGGTTTGACTCCAGATACATTTATCCCAATTGTAGAATCTGAAGTGGGTTCTCGCTTAACGAAGATTCTCTTGCCGTTTAAAAACGCCCCTTTACTCTTTGAAGCATAGTAGAGGTCACCCCTTGCAAGATCAATTATGGCTGCGTCAGCCACCGAGCTTAGGTTATAGTCGGTTGCATATGCAACCGAGCAGCAAAAGAAAGGTATCCCACAGATGGCGTTTGTAGTTCCATCAATTGCATCTATAATGATGTAGCCCTGTTTGCCCTCAATCCTACCGCACTCTTCACCAATTATCGTGGCTTCAACACCTCTCTTTTTGATAACATCGATGACGGTATTTTCAGCTGTCAAATCGATTGTGCGCGATATATCGCCACCTGCACCTCTTCCCATCTCTCTGCCTCCGATGTCAGTCCCGGCAAGACCCTTTGTCTTCTCATAAACCTGCTGGCACGCCTCCTTTAGAATATCAACTAGCATCATTGCACCTTCCTTAAGACAGACTCAATAAAAGATTTGTCCATGCAGGAAAAAGACACAAGCTACGGGGGATAATCTAATTCTTCTCTTGCAAACATACAAGTGACCTTTCATATCAAGGTGTCCTTATTGTGGCCGTAACAATGAAGGTATTGATCCATATAATAATACTCTGACAGCAATTGCTTCAATGCTGTTGACAGCTGAAACTCTTTTTTATACATTGTATTTTAAATGATAGAAGGGAAGCCATTCGTCTAATGTCTAAGATTATATCATAGAGGTGACAATTATATATCATGCTGGCTAGACCTGCCCTCTCTTATTCCCACGCGTATAATGCCAATTTAATGGAGCGACTATTATTCAGGGTGGCAAAAAGGTGGGTTGCAGGCTATAATGCAGACCAGGCAATAGATGTAGCGCTTGAAACAAACAGTCAAGGAATGTCTGCAATTCTAAACTTTCTTGGTGAGGATACCACAGATAGCAAACTGGTTGACATGACAGTTAACGAATACCTGTTGCTAATGGACTTGATGTATGCAAGAAAGGTGCAAGCATGTGTGTCTGTTAAACCTACGCAGCTTGGCCTTACAATTGACCATAACATGTGTTTGCAGAATTTCAGCAGGCTTGCTGCAAGAGCTAGAGATCTTGGGCAATTCATATGGCTAGATATGGAGTCAGTCAAATCTACAGAAGACACCATTGCCATCTATCTAGACCTGTACAAGCAATACGATATGGTAGGCATAGCAATACAGTCATATCTGCGCCGGAGCGCAAGTGATCTTTTACACATTATTGAATGCGGAGGTAAGGTAAGGCTTGTCAAGGGCGCATACCATGAGTCAGAGGAGCACATCTTTGTTACAAATGAAGAAGTCAATGCCAGTTATTCAAAGCTCATGAAGATGCTATTTGACAGCAAGAATTATTTCGCAATTGCGACCCATAACTCAGCACTAATCGAGGAAGCAATCAGTATGGCTAAGAATACCAAGTTTGAATTTCAGATGCTGAAAGGTATTCGAGATGATCTAAAACACCAGCTTCTTACAAAGGGTTTTGCAGTGGCTGAATACATTCCTTATGGTAGCCAATGGCTTCCCTATTCAGTGCGAAGAATAATGGAGCGAAAGCGCAACTTGCTGCTACTAGCAAGGTCACTCATTCAACATTAGGGAATTATTAAAGCACGCTTCCAGCAATATCACCAAGAGGTTAAATCTGCAACCTTGAAAATAAGAATCGATCTGTGAATAAGTGAATATAAGAGGGTCATCGAACATAAAATTACAGAGACATAACAGATGCCTAATGAGAAAATCAGAGATCACTTTTTAGGGTAAATGAAGTCAAGAATGTAAAACGAGCAGTAAAAACTAATATTCCGGCAATGAATGTGAAGTTAAATTGACAGTCATTATTGATGAAACTGGGCCGCAATTACAAAAGAAGTTACTCTTCTAAAGACGGTGACGACGTCAGCCGATGCGTTGTAGAGAAGGAGAAGATGAAGAAGTCAAAATAGCATCATCTCCATGAAGGTTTGGAGAATCAGCTATTCTATTACCTGACTTCTTCTTAATCTTATTCAATGCAGTTCCGAAGTGTCTCTTTGAGATCCTTAGCTTACTTCCACTTTTTTGTCTGACGTGCTCCTTTATTGCACTCATTGCAGCTACGTTTACTAGTGCGGCAATATCTGCTCCAGTCATGCCTTCTGTCATTTCTACCAGATTGTCAAGGTTTACATCCGATTCCAGCGGCTTTTTCTTTGTATGTATCTGGAATATATGCTTCCTTGCATCCTTATCAGGCGGCGGCACTTCAAGTAGCCTATCAAACCTCCCTGGCCGCAGGAGCGCTTCGTCAATAATGTCCGGCCTATTTGTTGCGCCAATAACTACAACACCCTTTAGGTCTTCCAAGCCATCTAGCTCTGTCAGCATTTGACTAATGACGCGCTCTGTAACATGACCATCGCCTTCAGAACTCCCCCTCCTCGGTGCTACGGCATCGAGTTCGTCAAAGAATATAACACAAGGAGCTGCCTGGCGGGCTTTTCTAAAGACTTCTCTAACACCCTTCTCTGATTCGCCAACCCATTTGCTTATCAATTCGGGTCCTTTGATGCTAATGAAGTTGGCTTCAGATGTCGCTGCTACTGCTTTGGCTATCATGGTCTTACCAGTTCCGGGAGGACCATACAGGAGAATGCCTTTTGGTGGTTGTACATCCGCTTCGTCAAACAGGTTTGCATGTTTGAGAGGCCATTCTATTGCTTCTGTCAATTCTTCCTTCACCTGCTGGAGCCCACCAATATCCTCCCAGCCTACGTTTGGCCTTTGTATCAGTACCTCGCGCATGGCAGAGGGCTGTACATCTCTTAGTGCTTCGTCAAAATCTTGCTTTGTGATTTTGATTTTATTCAAAATCTCCGCTGGGATCTTCGGCTGTTCTAGGTTAATTTCAGGCAGTATTCTTCTCAGTGAGCGCATAGCTGCTTCTTTGCTCAAAGCTTCAAGGTCAGCACCTACAAATCCATGTGTCACCTTTGCAATCGACTCGAGGTTGACATCATCAGTCATTGGCATGCCGCGACTATGAATCAACAGGATGTCCAATCGACCCTGTTCATCGGGTATTCCTATATCTATTTCTCTATCAAACCTGCCAGGGCGCCTGAGTGCAGGGTCAATTGCGTTTGGCCTATTCGTTGCACCGATGACTACAAGTTTGCCCCTTGACTGTATGCCATCCATCAATGTAAGAAGCTGCGAAACTACACGCTTTTCTACATCTCCTGAAACTTCTTCTCTTTTTGGTGCAATGGAGTCAATCTCATCAATGAAGATAATTGAAGGCGCATTTTCTTCGGCCTCTTTAAAGACATCCCTTAGGCGTTCTTCGCTTTCCCCATAGAATTTGCTCATAATTTCTGGCCCGCTGATCGAGTAAAAGTTTGCATTTGTTTCGTTGGCGACAGCCTTTGCAAGTAGCGTTTTTCCTGTTCCTGGTGGACCATGAAGCAACACACCTTTTGGAGCCTCAATACCTATGCGGTCAAATATCTCCGGATGTCTTAGGGGAAGTTCAATCATTTCCCGAACTTTCTGCACTTCATTCTTCAGTCCGCCAATGTCCTCATAAGACACCCTAGGAACCCCTTTCGCTGCCTCCTTGGGAATAGAGCCGATAATGAATTCGGTATTGCTGTCAATC
>JBJMEE010000063.1:0-20413 GCA_045809585.1 Nitrososphaera sp.
TCATTTTTAATTCAATCTTCGGGCCTCTCGTAAAGGGGCTTATAATTATTGTCGTTCGAAAATGTTTTAGATTCAATTGTAGAGGCTAGCTGAAAAACCTTTAGTTTACAGATAACGCATTGTTGCCATTGTTGCTGTTTCTTAGGTGTCATCTATGCTCTCCTTTAGCGCAAATATATATTCTGACCACTTGGACAGGACGTCTTGAAAGAATGACCAATCTTTCCCGCTTAGCGCCGACAAAGGTTCGCTTAACTTGGCACCATTTTACTTTGCTAGCAAATTCTTCGAAAACGAGCTGCATATTGGGAAGACTACTGGCATAAGAAAAGAAAGTAGGAAAATATCATTATTGTAGCCTATTATTCTCTTACCACGACAGTTCCTACCATGTTTGGATGAAGAGTGCAATAGTACTCGAATTCGCCAGCTTCATTAAACGTAAATGACTGTGTATCGCCCTCCGGTCCTATTATCTCCGGGGAGTCATCTGTCCCACCGAACACGCCAGTTGATCCAGAACTTGAAGATCCCGATGTTGCTGTATGTGCCGCTGAATCATCGTTGATCCATGTTACAGTACCGCCTACGCTGACTTCGACTGGATTTGGCGTGTATGCATCCTCAGTTAACTCCGAAGCACCTTCGGGGATCCTCACCGCTACTTCGTCGGTACCCTCGTCCGAGGTTGTTGTCGTCGTCGCGCCCGTTGCGCCCTCTGCTTCCTCTTCAGTTCCTCCTTCGATATCTGTAGCAGTGGTATTTTCTGTATCAGTTTCTCCAATATCTGCTGCGCCTGTATCCTCTGCAGCATCTACCCCATCGTCTTCAGGTGTAACTGTATCAGTATCAGCTGTTTCCGTAGTAATGTTTATACTATTCTCAATATCTGAAGGTAAAACCTCAGCACTGACAGTGTACGATGCAGCAAATGGTGTTCCATCTGATGTGTGAAGCCAAACTGCGTTACCTGCAAACAGAATTGACGCTGATGGAGATGGTGAATCGCCATACGGCGGAGTAATATAAGAGACAGCTATGCTGGTTTGGTTATCAAGCTGTGTAAGCAGCGTTCCGAACTCGCTATCCTCGGGAGTAGCATCTAGTGTAGCTTGCTCAGTTTCATTGAAAGTTCCCATATTTAGGATCGCAACCTCTACTGGTTCAGTAGCTGTGAAGGTAAGTACTCCGCTATACGTAGAGCCATCTTGCCTGAATGGCAAAACCGTCGCCATTTGTTGTCCTTCATGCCCAGGTAGCGGATCTATCGAGGAAGTTACTATTCCTTGTCTAGTCGTAACTTTTTCTTCTTGTTGCTGTGTTAATGATTGATTAGTAGTCAGCTGTTCTGGTTGTGCATTTGCTATTAGAAGATTATTAAATACAATAATAGAAGCAGCAGACCCAATCATTAGAGCTATAATCACAACATTCGTCAGTACAGACATCGAAAATCGCAGAGATGGTCTCATAATGCCCGAGCAAACATTGATGAGATGCAAGATAAGGATATGGACTAATTATTCACTAAAATGGCTCTCGATAAAAAGGTAATTTCAGTCATCACTTACTTGGGTCGTAGGAAGAATGGGCATATCATATAATATAGCTCTTACGTTGAGCGCGCAAGTTTTTTAGTCTGCTGTTTTTGTCAGGATATCTTGGCCCATCTTGGACATGGAGTTTAATGAGAAAATCGGGTAATGCAAAAATAAGCAGAGGTAAGAATTTGGAGAAATCCTTCTAAAATTTGCGCCAAGCTTCGATCTTTCGGTATAAATCATGTCAGAAGAGTCGCTCCACTACCTACAAGAGCTCTTCGTACAGATGAATAGCACATGGCATAGAGATCAGTCTGTTGGGCGATAGGTTTTCTTGTAAGAGTAGCAAGATGGAGCATTAGTTAGGCTGCAAGCAATGGAGGATTCTTTTATCACTCTTCCACAATCATTATTAATATGAGCGAGATGACTGGACTGTGAAAATAACAAAACGTCTATCCACATTAGGAATTGTTGCTTTTCCAGTAGGAGCCCTCGCTCTTATTTCTGCTCCAATAGCAACACTATCTCCTGCTATAGCACAAGAAGCAACAATAAATGCCTACGTCATATGAAGCAGCGCCAGAAACTGAGGCTGCTGCGGCTGAGGAACATACACATGAAACAGGTTCAAATGAAACTCATGAAGATACATTTACAGTACGGCACTCTGAATTTGCATTACTTGCAGGCCAAACAATTCCAGCGGGTGATTTTATACACCTATATGATACCACACCGTACTCCATCAGAAACAGCCATGTAGCTGCAAAGATTCCATGCGGACATGATTCAACTCCTCTGCTGAATATACTAATTGGACAAGCTCCAGATTTTACACCAGCCCCTCTAGAACTAATTGCTAACCTTTCTAGCCCGGGGGAGATATGTCTGTATCATGCTGACTTGCCGGCAGCCGAACAGGGAAATGTCACGGGCTCCAATAGTACTACAACTTTTGCCAACTCTACTACAGCAATTGTTACCGATGTTGCAATCTCAAATCCAGGCGATGAAGACATTACCTTGCCTAGTACAAGTACAGTAGTCATCGGTATCAACGAAATAGCAAAAGGCTCTCAGGGTCATGAAGAATAGCATCAAAATGGCGCCCCTTGATGAACATAGACGGTGGTAAGTAAAATGCTGACACGACCACTGACTAGAACTTCTTCTTCTTCTTTTTTTCATTTTGAAACATTTTGGTAAAAATTGATCGCATAGGCAACAGAGCGATGGCAGCCCCGGCAGCTGGTTTGAGGATGTCTATGTCCAGAGGATCATCGCCAGAAGTAAAGATACATCACACCCGTTTCACTACCGGTTTTAATACCTAGGGATTTTTTCCCCCTCAACTTTTTCTCTGCGCGATAATGCAATGCCTGCGATAGCAATACCCGCAACTCCTATGCCTACGGCTATTGTCGCGAACATGTAAGCGCCATCGGCTGAGGCCTTTATGCTCTGAGCTGATTGCGTTGCATTCCGAGCAGTTTGTTGCGCTTGATCAGCTGATGCCTTTGCGTCGTCAACCTGTGTCGAAAGATCTGTTATTGCATTGCTGACTTGATTTATAATGCCGCTTGTTACCTGACTATTCTCGGAACCTCCTGTGGAGGGGAAGGTAAGTTCTTTTGGATCTGATACATCATCAAGTGGAATAGAGCCGTTTACATTTTGCCCGGCAATCGTGCCCATAAGAAGGAGTTCATATTGACCAATCTGTCCTGGTATAACCTCTGCACCATAAAGTCCTTCCTGTTCTTGAGGTAACAAATCAATAGCCTTAGTTTCACTACCTTTTTTTATGGTTGCCTGAAGCTGTCCAACAGCATTTGGAATCGGACTATTATCAGACGCATTAGAAACCCCTACTGTAATGGTATTGAGCTGACCAGCAAGCGATGGTTCGTTTCCCCAGCCTACTTCGACAGCGATATTTCCAAAGTTCATAGTTTGATGAGCAAAAGCAGTGGGTACAACAACGCTACTGCTGTTGATCAAAAGAGCTAATGTAAGCACACCAGCTAGCGTCAAAACCCTCAAAACAGTCCTTTTCATTTAATGTAAATACCCTCATAATACTTATAATCTTTGGGCGTATTTCGGGCTTTGTACTAGAAAACAAGCAATAGTAAATAGAGAGAAGAGCTAAGCTCATACATGCAACGCGGGTACTGGCCTTTTAGTTTAATTGTTATAGGAATAATTGTTGCTCTATTTGCTTCCAGCCTGCCAAACTCTTTTGCTCATCCCGTTTATGTTAAATCGACACCACAAGCCTTTCAGACAGTTGCTGCGCCACCTCCAGCAGTAAACGTTTTCTTTACTGAGCCTATCGAATTGAAATACAGCAAGATCTCAGTTATCGGTCCGGATGGAAATAGAGTAGATAAAAACGATCCACATAATGTTGACGGAGACACAGCTTCGGTAGGAGTCAGCCTTCAGGCAGGGGTCCCTGATGGAACGTACACTGTATCTACAAAGGTGCTCTCTGCAGTTGATGGCCACAGTGTCGATAACGCATTTACCTTTGGTGTTGGATCGGGCAGCATACTTAGTGGTCAGGCTCCTGAGCAGGAAACACAGAATTTGTTATCTATACCTGAGGTTGCATCAAGATATCCTGGCATGATTGGGCAAGTTATGGTTGTAGGCGGGGCCTTTGCGGCCTTGTGGTTATGGAAACCGATCGCCAGAGTGCCATGGCTGTCCAAAGCCTTAGCAGAAAAGAAAATTGCAATAGATAAGGCCATGGTAAAGTTTGTTATCATCGGCGTTATCCTCATCCTTGCATCGGGCGTAGCGATGATAGTTGTGCAGGCCAATTCGATTGGCAGTAGCGTCCCAGATGCTATAGCAACGAAGTTTGGCAATGTTTGGCTCTCAAGAATGCTGCAGTCGGCAATCTTGGGTGCAATCGCTTTTTCAGTTTATCGAAAGGTCCTCAGAAAGAATGTAGGACCGGGAAGGTCGGAAACACTTGCAATACTGATCCTTGGACTTGCTATACTTGTTACCTCTAGTCTAATAGCTCATGCCGCAGCTACAAGCCAGGTCACTGCAATAGCGCTCGACTTCTTCCATGATGCCGCAGCGGCAATATGGATTGGCGGCCTCATATTCCTTGGATTTATTGCAGCTCCAAGAATACTTCTAATTGCCGATGAAAAGGTAAAAGCTACAGCGATTTCACTGCTGATTCCAAGGTTCTCGATAATAGTGGTCGCAATTCTAGGGGTTGTAGCTATAACAGGCCCCCTTTTGCTATATTCTATCGAAACTGATCTTTCGCTTATACTTTCATCTATCTATGGTCAATTTCTCATTATCAAGCTTAGCCTTGCAGGGATAATGCTTGCGATGGGAGCGTATTCGCAGTTTGCAATACAAAAGAAGGCTGTATCGGTAGTCAGCAGCAGTGGCGGCGGCAGCGGCGGTACAAGTATGATACAGACAAAAAGCCCAAACTTTAAACACTATGGCAAATTCCTCAAGGTAGAGGCGGCAGTTGGTATTGCCTTGCTGCTGATGGTATCTCTCATGGCAAACAGCTCCGTACCATCAGGTCAGTTTCCAGCATATGAAAACCAAAGACAACTAGCAATTGCTAGTGGTGCTAATGGTCCTAGTGATGGGCAAACAGGTCAGGGCTCTGGACAAAATTCTCCTATAACAACTGACTTTGTTCAGACTACATACCTAGGTGAGAGTGGGAGCAAGATAAAGCTGGCAATAAGCCCCTTTGATGTGGGTCAAAACAACTTCAAGATATCATTCATTGGAGCAGATGGCAACCCGGTTAACAGCATCGAGTCTGCAACAATAAAGATGACTCAAACTGAAAAGGCCATAGGACCAATAACAATAGACACAAGCAAACAGTCAGATGGTGTGTTTACTTCAGATGCAAGTTTTGGAGTAGCTGGTAAATGGGATGTGATAATTGAAGGCGTCAACTCGCAAGGAGATAACATGATTGCGTCTCTCGATCTGAACGTCAAACCGCAGATATCAAGCCTTTATTTTGCGGTAACACCATTCCAAACTCCAAATAGTAGCATGCCTCTCTTTCCAGTATTTGATACAGAGAGGCAATCCATATGGGTAGGTGACTCGCTGCTAGGAAGCGGGAGAATATGGCAGTTTAATATTGCAACAGGCAACTATACAGCCCACACCATAAAAGGTGCAAATATTGTGACACAAACAGTGCTTGCTCCTGATGGTAAGCTGTGGTACATTGACCCGTTGGCGGCGCGGCCAAGCAGTGCCCTCGGGGTTTACGATCCCGATACGGACTCGCTAAAACAGTTTGTGATACCAATAGAAGGTGTCGGGACTGGGCTTACAATGGACAGTAGTGGAAACCTATGGGTACCAACTTCTCAGTCAAACAAGGTGGTAAAATTCATGCCCCAAACAGAGCAATTCGTGTCATATGACATTCCAACACCTCAGGCAGAGCCTGTGGGAATCATAACTGACAGTCAAGGCAACATCTGGTTTACAGAAGCTATTGGAAAAATTGCAAAAATAGATGCCAACAATGGCACTATAACTGAATATGCACCAAAGAGCGGGAATCAAGCCCTTGACGAGCCAACAGCAATATTTGAGGATCCGAATAATCCTGGCACACTTTACATTTCAGAGCACACTGCCCATACTGTGACTGCCTTTAACACATTGCTTGGCACTTTCCACAGGTATCCAACACTCAATGAGGCGGGCCTACCCTTTGGCATGGCCATGGACAACTATGGTAACCTGTGGGTCGCAGAGCACCAAATTGATAAGATGGCAGTATTAGACCCAAGAACAGGAGCAAGTAAAGAGGCCAATATCCCAATTACAGGCTCATTCATACAGTGGATAACTTCAGACGACAGTGGAAGGATCTGGTTTGCAGCCCAGCAGGGTAACGGACTTGGCAGCATCTCCATAACAGCCAAGCCTTCTTCATCCACATTAGCTTTAGCCAACGGCACAGCAGGAGGGCAGCAGCAACAACAACAACAACAGCAGGCTGACGCATCGACAGCGGGCGGAATTCAACAGCTTGGATTTTCATTTGCGGCCGGGGCCGGGCCTGGCATGGCAGTTGGCATAGTTTTGAGTGCGCTTTTCTATGCCAAGTCTTCAATTGACTTGAAGCGCAATATGCGTGCTGCATTAAGACAAGAAAGACAGTAAGGACACTGACATCTTTTATTGTCAGCAAGATTTTTTTTACGTGTTTTAATCTAAACGCCGCAAAGACATAGCGTTTAACATCTGTAACATTGCTCGTATAGGAGATGGGAGCTTATGGCTGTGGGGTTGCTATTATTAGAACTGCTAGTGTGTCTGCAAAGCAGAACTGAAGCTGTAGATTGCGGGTCCTTTATGGCCAACTGTTCATGATCAAGCTTGGCTTTGCTATCACAGACTACTAGTCGCTCTGTCTTCCACAGAGAATATCCTAGACTAGCCTGAACCTTTGTGTAAGGAATATTGCAGTTGTCATAAATACAGCCACAGTAGCAAGTAGAACGCCGGCTGGAAATTCCGTGGTCACATTTATCGAAAATGTGGCGTCTTCATCAGTCGGTATCGGTGGGCTTATCCCCGTGGCAGCAAGGTACACTTGTATGGTATAATCTCCATTTTGTTGAAATGTATATGGGACTGTCACTGTTCCCTCAACATTGTGAAGAATTGCCTGCCCTGTTTGGTTTGCTGCGCTGAAAACCTGTTGACCATCCTTCAATATCCTAACATCATAATCTTGGTGCTGATGTGGGGCGTCTGTGCCAGGGTTGAGAAAGCTCACAGTGAACTGACCCTGTCCCCCTTCAGTCCAAACAGGGTCTAAGCGAATATCAAGTGTGCCCTTGCTGGTAGTTTTCATCATACCCCCTTCTTGGGCATAGGCAATGGGTGGTGCAATAGCAGTGGCGGTGGTTATAACGCTGAAAATTGCCGCAAGAAGCAACGCAATCAAGAAGAACATGCTTTTTTTTGCCATTAGGATTATTGATTGGATGCCTAAATAAATTGTTGCCGTTGGCGCTGAGCAGCAGTAGCAATAACAATAGCAAGCACAGCTAAGTACAGTGCGGCGGCAGAAAGCACAAAAATTTGAGACTGAAACTCAGGCGTGACCTGTATTGGTATTGTGACCCGCTCGCCCAGATCTTCAATATCGTCTATCCTTATTTCATATGATCCCGCCTCTTCAAAGAAAAATTCCTGAGAAATTGATACTTGATCTAACCGTTGAATCTGAGCCCTGCCATCTTTATAAATTGAAAAGTCATACTTGATATCTTCAATTTCGCTGCCCGTGTCCGGGTCAATAAAATGTATTTCAAAATTGTTCACTTCGCCAATATCGCTGGGCATCCACAATATTTCAACCTTGAACGTAGCCTGGTCAGTAACTGCTTCAAGCCTGATCTCCTCCTGTGCTGTTATCGACTGCAAGGTTGGAATGCTTGAGAACAATGCTAGAGAAACAGTAAGACTGATGACAACAACAATAATAATAATAATTGCCATAATGCAAGCGAAGAACTTAGTATGAAAAAGCCTCCAGATAATAACCTATGGAGAGATAATGTATGATTGGCTACATTGAGCAGGAAAGCCAATCCGCAGCGAAACATCAGGTGAAGGGTCCAAAAATAAAAAAAGAATGAAAGGGAAAGAGAGAAGAAAAAATGTTCATATCCTCGGGATGGGTCTCTCTCCTATGACTGGATGAATCCAAATAGCAATCTAGCCAGTCATCTTTTTAAGAGATGAAATTTTTCACATCCTATCATGCGGATTGTCTCATTTCTTCCAAGCGCAACTGAGACGCTTTATGAACTCGGTGCCGGAAACCAGATAGTGGGTGTGACTCATGAGTGTAAATACCCATCTCAGGCAAGGAAAAAACCCCAGGTTATACGGCCCTCTTTTGAACCAGGCCAGATGACAGGGCGTGATATAGATAACAAAATAGTTCAGCTGATGCACTCCGGCAAAGACATCTATAGTGTAGACGAAAACATCCTGAAAAGAATCTCTCCGGACCTTATCGTTGCGCAGGGGCTTTGTGAAGTATGCTCGCCATTTACCAAGGAGATAAACAGAGCAGTGAGCCTCCTAGGAGACCGCCGGCCAGATGTGCTAGTTCTAGACCCGCACGATCTTGATGATATTCTTGTCAGCATAATGGAAGTTGCAGAAAAAATAGGCAAGGTTATGGAAGGGCGAAAGATTGTAGCTTCCCTGCAAAAGCGGATCGACCTAGTGCGGAGCATGAAAATAAAGCGCGATCCCAAGGTGCTCTGCATTGAGTGGATTGACCCACTTATTACTGCGGGACACTGGGTTCCTCAGATGGTGGAATATGCTGGCGGCACAAACGGCCTAAGCTCAGCTGGCGAACCTTCGCGCCGAATGGACATAGACGAAGCAGTACATCTGAATCCAGATACCATTGTGCTCATGCCATGCGGCTTTGACATAGTGCATACCTTGAGAGAACTTCCGGCACTTGTGCGAAATGAAAAGTGGAAATCGCTTGAAGCAGTCAAAAATGGAAATGTCTACGCCGTCAATGCAAACGAATATTTTAGCAAGCCGGGGCCGCGTACTGTTATAGGCCTTGAGATAATGGCAAAAATCTTGCACCCCGAATCTTCACAGCAGATCAGGGTTCCGAAAGGTTCGTACAAAAAAATTAGTAAAGTGTTATTGCGTTAAAGAGACTTCGATATAAACATCGTCTGGGATCTTCAGACGCATCAGCTGTCTAATGGCCCTGTCATCGGCCCCAACATCAATCACGCGCCTATGGATACGCATTTCATACTTGTCATATGTATTAGTTCCCTGGCCAGCAGGAGATTTTCTAGTGACTACTTTAAGCTTTTTTGTCGGAAGTGGATGTGGCCCGCGCAACCTGATACCTGTCTTTTCTCCAATCCCTTTTATCTCATTACAAACGCCTTCAAGTGTTGTAAGATTTGTGCTTGTAAGCTTGATTCTTGCTGCTTGAGGCATATCTATCGTCCACTTTACTTTTTGCTTGGATCGTACTTCTCAGTAATGCTCAGTACAACTCCTGCACCAATCGTCGTACCCATATCCCGTAGAGCAAACCTCCCGATCTCTGGAAAGTCCTTGAAGGTCTCAATTGGCAGTGGCCTCACCGGCTTGATCCTAACTATTGCTGCATCCCCTGTCTTGAGGAACTTGGGGTTCTCCTCTGTCGTTGCGCCTGTCCTAGGGTCGATTTTGGAGACGAACTGCGAGATTGTCGCAGCGACCTGGGCTGTATGTGCGTGCAAAACTGGAGTATAACCAGGCGCGATTGCTGTTGGATGGTGGATCACAATTAGACGGGCTTCTAACTCCTTGGCAACGGATGGCGGGTTTGCTGCAGCCCCAATTATGTCGCCTCGCTTGATCTGCTTCTTATCTACACCTCTCAGATTAAAGCCTACGTTGTCGCCTGCTTCTGCAGACTCAAGCTGAGTGTGGTGAGTCTCTATGGACTTGATCTCGCCAGCCGCACCAGAAGGCATCACGATGACTTTTTCACCTGGCTTCATCTTGCCTGTCTCAACCCTACCTACTGGGACCGTTCCTACACCCGTTATAGAGTATACGTCCTGTATAGGGATTCTCAGCGGCTTACCCACTGGTTTTTCTGGCGGATCCAAAATGTCAAGTGCCTCAGCAAGGGTGGGTCCTTTGTACCAAGGCATATTCTCCGACTTTTTGACCAAGTTGTCGCCCTTCCATCCAGATATAGGGACAAAGTTGATCTTGGCGGTATTGTAGCCTACAAGCTTTAACATCTTTTCGACTGCCTCTTTGGCCTCCTTGTATCGTGACTCTTGGAAGCCAGCATCATCCATCTTGTTTAGTGCAACTATGATTTGGTTCACACCAAGTGTCCTTGCAAGGAAAGCGTGTTCTCTTCCCTGTCCTCCTGGCTCAATTGCTGCTTCCATTTCACCGGGCTTTACAGAAATGACCAAAATGGATGCATCGGCCTCTGACGCACCGGTGATCATGTTTTTGATAAAGTCCCTATGACCTGGAGCGTCAATCAGCGTGTAGAAATATTTTGATGTTTCAAACTTTTGGAAAGCGAGATCGATGGTAATACCTCTTTCGCGTTCGTCCTTGATGCTATCTAGAACCCAAGCATACTTGAAGGTATCACCCTTGCCTGTTGCTTCTGATTCTTTTGCATATTGCTCGATGGTTCTCTGGTCAATGGCACCCAGATCAACCAATAAATGACCTACAGTAGTTGATTTACCATTATCGACGTGACCTGTAACAACTAGGTTCATGTGTGGCTTTTTGCTAGCGCTCATAGAGCAGGAACGCCCCATGGGCTTTATTTGTATTTCGGCCGTGATTGGTTTAAAATTCATACCAACTGGCTAATCAACTAGTTCTTCGCAGTTATCAGTTCAGTCCTATACCCTATCTCACCTATCGGAAAGGTTTTAAATGATAGGCCACGACTTTGTCTCATTATGCGAGTTACAATTAGCGCTATCAAGGCCGATATTGGAGGGATCGGAGGCCACACCTGTCCAAGCGAAGAACTTCTAGAGACTGTGAGGAACTTTGTCGTCAAAAATGCAAAAGGCCTCCTCATAGATCAGTACGTCGGGTACACTGGTGATGACATACATATAGTAATGACCCATACTCGAGGCGTGGAGGAGGAAAGAATCCATAAGCTGGCATGGGATGCCTTTACTGAAGGCACGAAACTGGCAAAGGATCAGGGGTTATATGGTGCAGGACAGGACCTTCTCAAAGACTCGTTCTCTGGCAATGTCAAGGGAATGGGGCCGGGTGTTGCAGAAATTGAAATGGAAGAGAGGCCAAGTGAGGTATTCTGCATATTTGCCGCAGACAAGACAGAGCCGGGTGCATTCAACCTACCGTTGTGGCGCATGTTTGTTGACGCTGGCAGCAACACGGGCCTTTTGATCAACGAGCGGCTTGCAGAGGGTGTAATTTTTAGGATAATGGATGTCATGGAGGGCAAGGTTGCCGAGTTGAAATTGTGGGAGGATAAAGCAGAGCTAGAAGCAGCACTTATGTACCCAGGCCGCTACGTTGTTCACTCTGTCATGTCATCGGATGGCAATGATCAGATCGTGTCAGCGTCTACCGACAGGCTGCATAACATCGCTGGCACGTACGTCGGCAAAGACGATCCAATAGCAATAGTCAGAACCCAAAAGAACTTTCCAGCCACCGAAGAGGCAGGCAGCTCCTTCAACGAGCCTCATTTTGTCGCAGGCAACACAAGGGGAAGCCACCACATGCCCTTAATGCCAGTCAAACTTAATTCCGCTGCATCATTGAATTACTCTATCCCAATTGTATCATGTCTGCTTTTTAGTATGCGCAATGGCAAGCTCACCGGGCCTCATGACGGGTTTGGCACTGCTGACTGGGATCTACAGAGAATGAGGGCGGCAGAGCGTGCCATGATAATGCGTAACCAAGGCTTTATCCATCCAGCCACGCTTGTTCCAGATGAACTCGAATACAACAAAGGCTACGAGGCTAGAATGTCAAAGTTGCAGAGCAAGTTCAAAGATTTGGAGGAGATAATGAATGGCAAGAGCAAGGCCGCCGCAACTAAGGCTGCTGCTCCTACAAAACAGACTAAAGCTGGCAGTAGCAAGCTTTGAAGCAGCCACTAATCATCAATTTCAAAAACTATGAAGAGGTCTCGGCAGACAGAGCAATCAAATTAGCCGAGTCGGCGCGTGAGGTTGCGGAGAGGCTAAGAATAGAGATAGTAGTTGCGCCACCCCAGCCCATGTTGGCTCTGATTGCAAATAGGATACAGATACCGGTAATAGGTCAGCATGTCGACAACGAAAAGATGGGCCCTAGTACCGGTTTTATCGTACCTGAAATCGTGAAGTCTTGCGGAGCGATTGGGTCACTGATAAATCACAGCGAGCATCGAATAGAAAGGAGTTCAATTGCAAGCCTGGTGGAGCGGATGAGAAAGCTCGGTATGGCCTCAATTGTGTGTGCACAGGAAGCAAGCGAAGTTGTTGAGATATCTACCCTTCAGCCTGACTTTATCGCAATAGAGCCACCTGAGCTTATCGGCAGCGGAAAAGCAGTGTCAAGGGAAAACCCTGCGATAATAACCAAGTCCATAGAAGCGGCAGGATCACGCTCGAGAGTCATCTGCGGAGCAGGTATTACAGACAAGGATGACGTTACTAAGGCGATGAAGCTTGGCTCTCAGGGCATACTTGTTGCAAGTGGCATAGTCAAAGATGCCTCTTGGGGGAAAAAAATAGCTGAGCTTGCTTCTGGCATGAAGGCTTGATGCCCAGCAGAGACGTCATATCCATGTTTTGAACCTTGTTTGGGATCAGATTATAATACTGCTCTAACGTCGTCGCCTGTAAACTAGGTTTTTGATGAAGAATTCTCCTGCCTTGTAGGAGCTTCGGACAAATGGCCCTGCCACTGTGTAGGCAAATCCCATCTTTTCAATGTTTTTCTTGTATGAATCGAATACCTCTGGCGCTATATACTCTTTAACCGGCAGGTGTCTGCTGGTTGGCTGGAGGTATTGCCCGATGGAAATTATGTCGACTCCTGCTGACCTTAGGTCCTTGGCTGCCTCCATAACCTCCTCTTCCATCTCACCTAGTCCAAGCATTATAGACGACTTTGTATAGATTTTGTAGTCAATGTCTTTTATTATTTTCAAGACACGTAGTGATTGCTCATAGGTTGCTCGTGCATCTCTGATTAGCGGCGAAAGACGGGCTACAGTTTCAATATTGTGGCTTATGACCTCCGGTCCTGCGTTTGCCACATTTTCTATGGCATGGATATTGCCATGAAAATCCGGGATAAGGGGCTCAATTATTGTTTCAGGGCACTGTATCTTCACTGCCTTTATTGTTTTTGCGATGTGACTCGCTCCTCCGTCCTGCAGATCGTCTCGGCACACGGAAGTGATCACTACATATCTTAACCCCCATTCTTTGATTGCTTTAGCAACTCTCTCTGGCTCGTCGGGGTCAAGATACAGTGGCCTGCCACTGGCTACCGAGCAGAACCTGCATCCTCTTGTACATACATCTCCCATGATCATAATGGTGGCCGTTCCTCCTCCCCAGCATTCGCCAATGTTTGGGCATCGTGCTTCTTCACAAACCGTGTGAAGCCTAAGCGAAGCAACGGTCTGCCTAATGTTTACATAGTTTTCCCCAGAAGGCAACCTGATGCGAAGCCATTTCGGCTTTTTTTCGAGTCTATCCATCATAATCTCGTTCCCTTTCTTCGTCCGCCATTTAGTCAGACAATATGCTCAATAATAAGGGTTCATCTTAGTTGAGTAGTGCAAACTCCTTTCTATGATATTCACAAATCGCTTGGTGCAAAGATCGTGGATTTTCATGGTTGGAAAATGCCACTTCAATACTCTGGCATCGTTGACGAACATGTCAATGTCAGGACCAACGTCGGTTTATTTGATGTCTCTCATATGGGGCGATTTGAAATAAAGGGTCAAAACACTCTCCCATGTCTGCAAAAGTTAGTGACAAACGACCTTGAAAAGCTGGCTGATCATCAGGCACTATACTCTCCGATGTGCTACCAAGATGGAGGTATTATTGACGACATAATTGCATATAGAGTTGCTCATGATCACTTTCTAATTGTAGTCAATTCCTCAAACAGGAGCAAAGATTTTGAGTGGATTTCAGAGCATGCAAAATCAGCACATGTCGAAGACATAACTGATAGAACTTCGCTGCTTGCAATACAGGGCCCCCGAGCATGTGATGTGCTGCAGAAATTAGTAGAAACTGACCTGCGGTCTATCAAACCATTCCATCTTGTTAATGAAGAAATTGATGGGATTGAATGCATGCTATCTAGGACAGGTTATACGGGAGAAGACGGATTTGAAATGTTCTTTGATTCTTCAAGAATAGAAGTCTGGGGCAAATTGATGGAGTATGGTAAAATATTTGGAGTCAAACCCGCAGGCTTGGGTGCGCGGGATACATTGCGGCTTGAAGCCGGCCTAATGCTTTATGGAAACGACATGGATGAAAATACAACACCGCTAGAAGTTCCACTAAAATGGACGATCAGCTTCGGCAAGAAGCAAGAATTCATGGGCAAGAAAGCGTTGAGCAATATCCGCCCATCAAGAAAGCTCGTTGGTTTTGAAGTTACTGAAAAGAGGATAGCAAGGCACGGTAACAAGGTTCTCATGAACGGACTGGAGGTAGGCTTTGTGACAAGTGGTAGTTTTTCTCCGACGCTTAGAAAGTCTATCGGGTTTTGTTTTGTACCTGTTGAAGTTTTGCAGAATCAATCACTTCAAATCGACATCGGAGGAAAACACTATGAAGCTAAAGTCACAGGAACAAGGTTCTATAAGCGAAAACTAAGATGATATAATCTTTGCATCTGCGGTAATTTTTTGTGAAGTAGGTAGAATCGAAAAGAGATAAAGTTTTATCTTTGCTGCAAAGAATCGGATTGTGTCAGAGTTAAAATTCACGAAGGAACATGAGTGGATTAAGACAGAGGAGGATGGAATGGCAATAATTGGAATTTCTGACTATGCTCAAGAACAGCTTGGCGACATAGTTTCAATAGAATTGCCAAAAGATGGCGGTTTCTTCAGACAGGGACAGACAATGGCCATAGTCGACTCAGTAAAGGCTTCTTCTGACATTTACGCTCCCATTAGCGGAGAGATAATAGAGGTCAATGAAGGATTGATTGAAAAACCTGAAATTATAAACCAGTCTCCATACGACTTAGGATGGATTGTAAAGATTAAACCATCAAAAATGGAAGAGTTTGAAAGTTTAATGACAAAGGAAAAGTATGACAGATATATTGGCGAAATAAAATAAGAGCAACAGAAGGAATCGATGAATTACATACCAACAACCGAAAAAGACGTACAAGAAATGCTAAACCTGATCGGAGTGGGTTCCATAAATGACCTGGTCAGAGAATTCGTTCCTGCCTTCAGGGGTAAACTAAATCTGCCTCAACCAAAAAGCGAGTTTGATCTGATACATCACATGAGAGGCCTTGCCCATACAAACAAAGTCTTGCGGTGCTTTGTCGGCGCAGGAGCTTACAATCACTATATTCCATCAGCTGTGAGTCACCTACTGGCAAGAGGAGATCTCTTTACTGGATACACTCCATATCAAGCAGAAATGAGCCAGGGGACCTTGCAGGCCACATATGAATTTCAATCTTACATATGCATCCTTACAGGAATGGACGTTGCAAATGCATCTTTATACGAGGGCGCCTCTGCCTTGGCTGAGGCAGCTCTGCTTTCATGCTCTTATACTGGACGCGACCGCATTTTTGTAAAGAAAGGACTGCATCCGCAGTATCTAGAAGTTTTGCAGACTTACTGCCAAGGGGCTGAACTTACACTTACTGACAAAATAGACGATAGTACTGCTTGTGTAATAGCCCAAAACCCGGATTTCTATGGCAATGTAGAAAACCTGCGCTACTTAGCAGAACAGGCACATAGAGTGGGCTCGCTCTTTACCACTTGTATCGCCGAGCCAACTTCACTTGCAATACTTGAGCCTCCCGGAAAATATGGCGCCGATATTGTGGCAGGAGAGGGACAGTCATTTGGCATACCTTTAAGCTTCGGTGGACCCTATCTTGGGTTTATAGCTGTCAAAGATTTTTTGCTAAAGAAACTTCCTGGCAGGATCTGTGGCATGACGACAGATTCGAGAGGCAACAGGGGTTTTGTACTTACCTTTCAGGCGCGGGAACAGCATATCAGAAGAGAGAGAGCCACAAGCAACATAACGACCAATCAGGCGCTAATGGCGTTGGCGGCAACAATATATCTGGCGCTCATGGGCAGGAGTGGCTTGACAAGGGTTGCCAGATTGTCTTATGCCAGAGCGCACCTGCTGAATGACAAATTGGAAAGAGTCAACTTCAGGAATTTGAACAGCAAACCCTTCTATAATGAGTTTGTAGTGAAGGTTCCAGGCTCTGCAGAGGCACTTACCTCAAGGCTGCTCAAAAAGGGAATACTGGGAGGCGTTAATCTAGGTGAAGACCATCTTTTGATTTGCTGCACTGAGATGAATTCTATGCAGGATATCGACGAGTTCGTTTCTGCCGCAGTGGGTGATTGAAAAGAATGAAAATAATATTCGAATATCCTGAAGAGAAAAACACAGGGCATGTTCAGGAAGAAGATGTATCTATCGACCTGCCAAGCGACATTGTTAGAAAAGAGCTGCTGATTCCAAACTTAAATGAAGTTGATGTTGTCAGACATTATACAAACCTGTCAAGAATGAATTTTGGTGTTGACATTGGATTTTATCCACTTGGCTCATGCACCATGAAGTATAATCCTAAGGTAAACGAAGATGCTGCAAGAGTCGAAGGATTCAGCAACCTTCATCCTATGTCTTCGGAAGAATGCATTCAAGGATCGTTACAATTGATGTGGGAGCTGAAAGAATATCTGAAAGATATCACAGGGATGGATGATTTCTCTCTGCAGCCTTCTGCCGGCGCGCAGGGTGAACTCTTGGGGGTTATGATAGCAAAGGCCCACTTTAGGTTAAAGGGAGAAAAAAGGACAAAAGCGATAATTCCAGATTCAGCCCATGGCACAAATCCTGCTACAGCTTCAATGTGCAAGATGGAGACAATTACAGTCCCTTCTGATTCTCGGGGCAACATGGACATACGCAGATACAAGGAGTCTCTTACGCAAGAAGTGGCACTCGTTATGTTAACAAATCCAAATACTCTTGGACTTTTCGATGAAAACACTATCGAGATCAGCGATCTTGCACACAAGAATGGAACTTTGATGTACTGCGACGGTGCAAATATGAACGCACTATTGGGAATCACCCGACCAGGAGACCAAGGCTTTGACATGATCCATCTAAACCTCCATAAGACATTTTCAACTCCCCACGGCGGAGGGGGCCCTGGAGCAGGTGTGCTGGGAGTGAAATCATTTCTTGCAGACTATTTGCCAATACCCCGTGTGGTCAAGTGTGACGGTAAGTACTCCGTTGACTACATTGGCAAAAAATCAGTCGGAAGGGTTCGATCCTTTTATGGAAACTTTGGCATGCATGTAAGGGCATATTCGTATATCCATTCCTGGGGCAGCAGGATTAGAGAGGTATCAGAACATGCCATATTGAATGCCAATTACCTTCAAGCTCTTCTAAAGGACACTTTTGACCTCGCTTACAATCGCCGGTGCGCCCATGAATTTGTTATAACCTCAAAGAGATTTGGTGAAAAGAGTGCGTTGAACATTGCAAAAAGACTTATGGACTATGGCTTCCACCCCCCCACTATTTACTTCCCCCTCATAGTCCAGGAGGCTTTGATGATAGAGCCTACGGAAACAGAAAGCAAAGAAACGCTGGACAGATTTGTGCTAGCGCTAAAAAAAATCACGAGTGAAATAAAAGAAGATCCAGAGACGGTTAAGCAGGCACCACTGTCTACACCGGTTGGCAGGCTGGATGAAGTTGCTGCTGCTCGGCGCCCGAATCTGAGGTGGCAACAGCCTTCCCAAAGACAAAACCGAAGTGGCAATGAATGATAAGATCCCATAACGTATACAAATCTCAGAAACTTATCAGGATAGCGCTAGAGTACGATGAAAGAGAAATTACCATCAACTCAATTACAATTTCCGGCGACTTTTTCCTTTATCCAGAGGAAGCTTTGGAAGCCCTTGAAGCACAGCTAATCGGCACAAAGCTAGAAAGAGACACTCTCAAGCAGGATATCGATAGGTATCTGAAGAATTCTGAGGCGTATGGTTTTGATTCGATATCTCTGACAGAGGCAATACTTGGTTGTAAGACAGAATGAGCGCTATAAGGTTTAGCAAAATAAGAGTATTGGAAACCGGATACAGGTCTGCTGCGGTTAACATGGCAATAGACGAAGCGCTGATAGAGAGCATAGACGAATCGCCGGTTTTCCGAGTTTACGGATGGCGACCTGCGGCTGTGTCTATAGGCTATTTTCAGAGCATAAGAGACGAAGTGGATATTGAAAAGTGCAGCGAGATTGGAGTTGATGTTGTCAGGAGATTGACTGGAGGCGGGGCTGTATTGCATGAGTTTGAGCTCACTTACTCCTTCATAACAAAGCAATACCCGCAGAACATCATGGAATCATATCTATGGATTTGCGAAGCCCTCCTGATGTCGATAAAAAGGCTAGGGTTTAATGCAAGCTTTGTTCCGCTCAATGATGTAGTCATAAACGGCAAAAAGGTCTCAGGGAGTGCTCAGACAAGAAGAAAAGGGGTGCTGCTTCAACATGGCACTGTGCTGTTAAACGTTGATGTAGACAAGATGTTTTCCATTCTAAAAGTGCCTTCTGAAAAGCTAAGGGACAAGATAATCAAAGACGTCAAAGAAAGAGTAACCAGTCTAGAGGGCATAACATTTGATGACATGGCATCATCGCTAAAAACTAGTTTTGCCACAAAATTTGACGCCAAGCTTGTTTCTGACTTCCTCAGCAGAGATGAAGTTAGCCGTGCCAAATGTCTGGCAGAAGGAAAGTTCAGCAGCAAAGAGTGGAATTTTAGAAGATAAGCAATTTTATTGCTAACTGTAACAAATCACTTTGCGTATGTATGATGCTATAATAATAGGCGCTGGACCCGGCGGCTATACGTGTGCTATCAAAGCAGCACAGATGGGAGGCAAAATCTGTATTATAGAAAAAAATGGGTTTGGCGGTACATGCACGCAAAGAGGATGTATTCCGACAAAATATCTCCACTCTTTAGGAGATATAATTAGAAGATCTGCTTCTGCAAGAAAGGATGGATTGAAGGCACATGTCGAACTGAATTATGCAACTGTAAGGTCAAGAATGGCAGGCACCGTTAACAGGCTTGCATCGGGGATCACAACGCTCTTGGAAAGCAACAATATAGACATTGTGCAGGGCGAAGCCCACATGATGTCTAGAAATAAAGTAACGGTAAATGATAAGAGTCTGGAAACAAAGAACATCGTTATTGCTACAGGAAGCTACCCCGTCTGCCTACCCCACCACACGTTTGAAAAAAATATAATTTCAACAGACACAATTTTTGAACTTGAAAAATTGCCTGAATCAATTGTAGTTATAGGTGGCGGGTATAGCGGCTGCGAACTTTCTGCCATCCTCAACTCTTTTGGATGTAAGGTATCTCTAATCGAGGCACAGGACCACTTGATGCCTCTTCAAATGGAAGAGATAGGAAAGACTGTTGAAAAATATATGCGCTTGGATGGGATCAACGTGATGACAGGATCTACCGTTGAAAAGATCTTGGACACCGCAGTGATGGCTGGCGGGCAGACGGTTGAAGCAGAGAAGGTATTAGTATGCATAGGGCGCAGACCATCTATAAACGTCAGTGAATTGAGCAATTGCGGTGTAAAACTTGGCGACCGAGGAATACATGTCAACGAAGAGATGCGCAGCACGGTTCAAAATATTTTTGCAATAGGTGATGTAACCGGCATCTTTGAACTTGCTCATGTTGCCTCAAAACAGGGTGAGGTAGCAGCACAAAACATAATGGGGAAAGGAACTGAGATGGATTATGGAACCGTACCTGCATGCGTCTTTACATATCCGGAAGTGGCTTTCGTTGGCAAGCTGGAAGGAAGGTGTGGAGAATTTCCACTTGCTGCAAGCGCAAAGGCAAATTGCCTGGGCGACACAAGAGGAATCTTTAAGGTTTTTGAGAAAGATGGAATAATTGTGGGAGCTTTAATTATCGCACCACATGCAGG